>NZ_LR732489.1 GCF_902506425.1 Novosphingobium sp. 9U
CTGTGGATCGGCGTGGAAAAAGGACCCCGTTAGCGGGGTGATCGGCGTCCAAAAGGGACCCCTCATCTCGGTGGTTTAGGCTGCTCGCTTGACGGTGTGTCGAGCGGCGAGATCGGGATGTTGGTATTGGAGACGGTGTTGAGGATCCGGCGCGAGCATGCGTCGGGCAAAGCCATCAAGGCGATCGCGCGGGATCTGCATCTGTCGCGCAAGGTTGTTCGCAAGGCGATCCGGTCACCTGAGGCGGACATGGCATATCGGCGAGAGGTTCAGCCGCTGCCCAAGCTGGGACCGTTTCAGGGTCAGCTCGACACGTTGCTGGAGGAGGATGAGGCGCGGCCGCGGCGCGACAAACTGCGCCTTACCCGTATCCATGATCTGCTTGTTCGCGAGGGGTTCGAGGGCTCGTACGATGCGGTGCGTCGCTATGCCGCCCGGTGGCGCCGGGCGCAGCGCCGCGACGTGATGGACGCGCCGGCCTTCATCCCGCTGCTGTTTCGTCCTGGCGAGGCCTATCAGTTCGACTGGAGCCACGAGGACGTCGAGATCGCCGGCAAGCCCATGCGCGTGAAAGTGGCGCATGTGCGACTGTGCGCGTCGCGCGCGATGTATGTGCGGGCCTATCCACGCGAGACGCAGGAGATGCTGTTCGACGCTCATGCCCGAGCCTTCGCCTTCTTTGGCGGGGTGCCGACGCGCGGCATCTACGATAACATGAAGACGGCGGTGACGAGCGTTTTCACCGGCAAGGAGCGGGTCTTCAACCGACGCTTCCTGGTCATGGCTAGCCACTACATGGTCGAGCCGACGGCGTGCTCGCCAGCGGCCGGTTGGGAAAAGGGTCAGGTCGAAAACCAGGTGCAGACGGCGCGTGGGCGGTTCTTCCAGCCACGGCTGCGCTTTGCCAGCATTGAGGAGCTGAATGGCTGGCTAGAGGCGGAGTGCCGCCGCTGGGCGGACATGCGCCAGCACCCCGAGCATAAGGAGCTGAGCGTTGCCCAGGTGTGGGCTGCCGAGCGTACCGTGCTCCAGCCTATCGTTGCTCCTTTCGATGGCTTCCACGAGAGCGAGCATGCGGTGAGCGGCACCTGCCTGATCAGCTTCGATCGCAACCGCTACTCCGTCATGGCCAAGGCGGTCCGCCGTACGGTGCAGGTCCGGGCCTATGCCGACCGTATCATTGTACGCTGCGATGGTGAGATCGTCGCCGATCATCCCCGCTGCTTTGGGCGCGATCGGACCATCTACGACGCTTGGCACTACCTGCCGGTGCTCGTGACCAAACCGGGCGCGTTGCGTAACGGCGCACCATTCCAGGACTGGGAGTTGCCGCCGGCGCTGGCGCGTTTGCGGCGTAAGCTGGGCGCGAGCGATGACGCCGACCGGCGCTTCGTGCGCGTGCTGTCAGCCGTGCTCGACGATGGTCTGGAGGCAGTCGAAGCGGCCGTGCGTGAGGCATTGCTGGCCGGCATCACCAGCGACAACATCATCCTCAACATCCTGGCGCGACATCGTGAGCCGCCACGAGCCCTGGCGATCGTCACACCCGAGGACCTGATATTGCGCCATCCACCCCGTGCTGACTGCAACCGCTACGACAGCTTGCGAGGCCTCCATGCAGCGGCATGAGATGATGAAGGCCCTGACGGGGCTCGGGCTCAAGGGCATGGCTGGCGCCTTCGATGAAGCGGTGACTACCGGGCTGCAACGCAAGCGCACGACGATGGAGATCCTGACGGATTTGCTGCGTGCCGAGACGACCCACCGTCACGCAGCCTCGGTGCGTTACAGGATGACAGCAGCTCGGCTGCCGGCGGTGAAGGACATCGACGCCTTCGTCTTCGACGGTACACCTATCAACGAAGGGCTGGTGCGCTCACTGCACAGCGGATCGTTTCTGCCCGGCCAGCGCAATGTCGTGCTCGTCGGCGGTACGGGCACCGGCAAGACACATCTCGCCAGCGCCATTACTGCCAACGTGGTGCGGGACGGCGCCCGCGGGCGGTATTTCAACACGGTCGATCTGGTGAACCGCCTCGAGGAAGAGACGCGCCTTGGCAAGGCCGGCACACTTGCAGCGCAGCTCTCCCGGCTCGACGTCGTAGTGCTGGACGAGCTCGGCTACCTGCCGTTTGCGCGCTCGGGCGGTCAGCTGCTCTTCCATCTGATCAGCAAGCTCTACGAGCGCACCTCGGTCATCATCACGATGAACCTAGCCTTTGGCGAATGGCCGACCGTTTTTGGCGACCCGAAGATGACCACTGCGCTGCTTGATCGCATCACCCACCATTGCGACGTCATCGAGACCGGCAACGACAGCTGGCGCTTCAAACACCGTAGCTGACGCTCCGACA
>NZ_LR732490.1 GCF_902506425.1 Novosphingobium sp. 9U
TTATGAGGCTCTAAACGCGCGGATGTCCATCTTGGCCATGGGCTCGCCCATGAGACCGTATACGTTGACGCAGACTGATCAGAACGTCCAATCACCCTACTTGCAAACGGGGCGGGCCATACGTTCATGTGGGCTCCGGCCCTTCCGGAGCCCAGCTTGCCACCCGCGGAATGACATTAAGTGGCCTTAACAGCCCTCACCGGGTGATCTTGGTTCTTTGTGGCTTTCGCCCTCCGAACTGGTACGGGACATAGATCCCGTCCCGGAGCAGTGGCCAAGCTAAATGCCACGGCATGACGTCAGTGTGGTTCTCACGCCAGTGCGAGGCCAGAACTGCAGCTAACGCGTCGGCTACACGGTACCCACATTCGGGACACATGATCGTGTTTGCAGATGGTCGATTGAGCAAAGACATGCTTCGACACTGCTGAGCCGACCTGCACGCAGCATGAAGATTGCGCATGTTCGACAAGAGCCCGTGCAGGGCCTGAGACCGGTCGAGTTGAGAGATCGGACAGACGGCGTGAGACGCTTCAAACATGCGACTGGGCGAACATACGACGTGAGCGATCGCATTATCATTGCCGATCATTGTAATCGGCCCATCTAGTTAAAAAAACGGCGACCCCTGGGGTATCAGGAGGTCGCCGCATAGTTGTCAGGACTCAACAAGAGCCCCTCGGGTCGCACCGCGACTATACACGGCCGGCACCGTCGGTGAATGGTCGTTCGTCGCGCGGTGCCGCATCTTCGTCGATGTTGGTGTGCCGGGCGTGGAGAGTATTACCCTTCAGGTAAATCGTGATAACGTGGTTGCAAAATGTTAAGTCTGTGGCGCGCAGACAAGAACGGCGGCGCCTCGGGGTCTTGAGGTCGCCGCCGCATAGTTGTCCAGACTTTCACGAGTCCTTCGGGTCGCACCGGAGACACTAATGCAGATCAAGCCGGCGCACTATCACTTAGGTGATATTGCGTCGGTACGGTCGCGTACGGAAGTGCTCTGGCGACGTAGCTCGATCGGTAGAGCACGGGCTCCACATTCGAGACTGCAGGTTCGAATGGGCCTCGTCGGGATCAGGCCTAATTCCTCGTTAAGCAATCCAGAGTAGGCGTCTGATCTCGAGGAGCCTATGACTCAAGCTGAGATCAACCATAAGAACACTTGGCAGCCACTAAGCGTAGACGATGCTGCGCGTCTGCTCGATCCTTTCTTGCGTTGCACAGATTGCCACGGTTCTGTTTACCTGATGCGAGACTATACCGCGGAGCGGCGCAGCAGGTTCGTTCACCGCCGATCATTCGCCGGTTGCGGCCAGAGCGTCGGTGGAGTTCCCAAGCGTCACCCAGTTGCACTCACCTGACGGCTTCGCAGGTTAGAGTGTCAATCGGCGCGCAAAAGGGACCCCTTATCGGCGTCCAAAAGGGACCCCCTTGCGGAGCAGCGTGACAGGTATGACAGACGCAGCATTCGCGCTGCTTGCGGCGTAGGGAGGGCGTAGCCCGACCGGAGGCGCGAGCAGCGCGAGGCATCTTGTCGGGGGTGTCGGAGCGTCAGCTACGGTGTTTGAAGCGCCAGCTGTCGTTGCCGGTCTCGATGACGTCGCAATGGTGGGTGATGCGATCAAGCAGCGCAGTGGTCATCTTCGGGTCGCCAAAAACGGTCGGCCA
>NZ_LR732491.1 GCF_902506425.1 Novosphingobium sp. 9U
GGCGATCACGCTGGCTGTTGAGTGGCTGGTGCAGCCCGTATTTCTGGAAGGCGAGGTTTGCCAGGAAGTGCGGGCCGAACATCCCGCGCGGGGTTACGGGGAACGGTGCCGGAGGCTGGCTGATCTTGGCGCAGCGGCGGCAGGATACTTTTTCCCGCCCTGTCTGGATCACCTTGTGGCGGGCCGGCACTCGCTCGAGCGTCTCGGTTATGTCCGCGGGCAAGTTCGATCCAACCTCTCGCTTTGAACCGCAAGAACACCCTCTTTGCCGGATCAGACGAAGGTGGCGACAACTGGGCTGTGATCGCCACCCTCATCGAGAACTGCAAGCTCTCCGGCATCAACCCGCACGACTGGCTCACCAGAACCCTCGTCGCTCTCGCCAACGGACACCCAGCAAACCGCCTCGCTGAGCTCATGCCTTGGATCGCCGTGCCTTAAAAAGACCGCTTACAAACGATCGCAGCTTGGCGGCATCGACGGACATCAAGGTGCTTCGAGGAAAGCCCGATGTCAGCCGCTAAAGCCGCACTACTTCATGGCGAGGCAGACCGGTGTCGACGCTTGGCGCGGATGGTTGGCGATCCCGATGCAAGGCAATTTCTCGACTTGGCGTGCGACTACGATGAGAGGGGGAACCAGGTCGCACACGACCCGTACAGCTTACTCGATGATCGACCCCGAACGTTCGGCCGATCCGATTGGTAAGCTGCTGCTGGATCTTGCGTCTAGTGAGCCATATCGACGCTCCGCTACGAGCTCATCACCAGCCTCGAGCTCGTGCAAATGGGCGCCGACAGGATGTTCAAAGATGGACAACGCCTATCAGCGACGCCAGCGCAAGCGTGCCGCCTAGCGCTACTGCCCACAATCCGGCGGAGGCAGCTACGATCACACCTAATTTTGTCGTCGGGAGAACAGCTTTCATGTTGCGACCTCTCTCGCCGCTGTTTCCCAGCGTGCGCCTCTAATGGCTCCATGTATTTAACGACTTAGCTAACGTCCAGTTCCATCGTCCACGTTGCTGCGCCCTTTGGAGCGGGGAAGTCTGCGCCAAGCCATTTGTGTCAGCGCGCCAGAGCCTAACAGAAACAGCCAAACGCCCACTGTTGCGGTCGCACGCACGTAGAACGATTGATCCGGATTCATAAACCCCACGACTGCTAAAATCGGCCCGGAAAGGATGAGTGTCCAACAGAGCAGCTTGAGGAGCAGAACGGTGCGCATTGCGTTTCGTAGCGCTTGCGCCTGCCGTTTTCCTTAACGGTCGATGGGCATGCGCCAGTTTCATGGTGACTGGTGCGGCATGCGGACGAGGCAAGTTCTCGTGTGGTCTTAGACAGAGGGGAAGGCAGGATAGCTCCCCCCTGAGTACCGGCCTGCCGCGTTCACCTGGGCTCGATTGGGCGCTCGCTAGAGCCTGGTAAAGAGCTCAGCACACCGACCTGAGAAGAACTGGTGCAGGACGCGCACGCTCAGGATCCGCTACTGCGGCAGCTCTGTTTCTCCGAGCAGCGACACCCACTTCTTGGGCCTGCGCGCGCACACGCTCACGCCCCCTTGCACGGCAAACCTTTGCAATGGCAAGGATGCGCTGATGCTCTTGCCAAACAGCAATATGAGCAACCGCAAAACCGTCGAAGTAGGCAGCTTCTGAGTAATTCATGCGCGCTCACCAGCGCAGCACTTCCAAATGGAAGGCGCTGCAGAACACAGCCTGCGCCCCTCGTACCCGCCCCGCGCAGGCTCGTGGCCACTGAGTACGGCAATAGTTTTAGGAAAGAATTTCATGGAAACCTTCCGGTTGATGAAGGCCGCAGACCCAGGCGAATCTGCGACCTCCATTCGGGTACCGCCTCGGCTTCAGGAGTTCGGGGGGTCTGCCGGGGCAAGTTCACGATGGGGGCAAAGCTTTAACGAGCTGTAAATCTCATTTAAGAAAACGAGCACTTGCGCTAACCATCTAGCGTTAAGAAACGTTCATCAAAGCGGTATTCTGCACGGCCGCAGACGCGGCGCGCCGCGTTCTTCATCACTGAGCGCACCTGCCGAATAGTCCGAGGCGCTTGCGGGTATTGCGCCAGCGACACGGCATGGTAATCTCATCGAAAAAGGGTCGCGATCATTGTCCGTAGGCTCCAGGGATTGATCGTGTATCATACTGACAAAACCACCTGCTATGGCGATCGTTCAATTGCCAATGGGCGCGAGCGTGACAGGCTCAGGCGCATGGCGGAAATGATTGCCGTCCGAGAGCTGCATCGTCTTCGAGCGCTTCGCAAGGAACTCTCTCGGCTGTCACGACATCAAGACGCTGACCTTGCTGCTGGTGGACATCGAGACCACCAACACACTGGTCGAGACGGCGGATCACCTGTTCGATAGTGAGCGTGCGCCGAAGTCCGCGCTGGCAGGCCGCTGAGGAATTACACACACCCGCCGCGGCGCTCACACAGGGTGATTGCAGATGAGGGCTCACGATGACCGATTCTTTTGCACCTTCCGCCGGCCTGCCGCCTGACCTCACCGGCTCCTCCTATGTTCCCCGTGTCGTGCATGCCGAGGGACGAACCTTCGCGTCGATCAGGGAGGCTTCGAGGGAACTGGGTATCACAGCTGTAACGGTCCGAGCACGTTTGCGGCGCAAGGAGCCCGGCTACTTCGTCGAAGAGGTGGAGACAGATCAGCCCGTCACACGCTTCCGAAAGGATGGCCGGCCTGTCGTGATTAATGGCGTGCGATACCTTACGTTGAGAGCCGCGGCCATGGCGTCAGACATAACCGTAAACCGCGTTAAGCGGCAGATAGAGCGCGGCGTTGAGGGCTGGTTTTACGAAGATGAAGGGCCGCTCGTCGATAAGCGTCGCGACATCAGGCGACCAGTTGTGATCGACAGCGTCGTGTACGAGAGCGGCGCTTACGCAGCGCGCGAGCTAAAGATCTCCCGGGCGACGGTCGTGACGCGACTGCAATCTTCCAAGTTTCCGAACTACGCCTACAAAGAATAGCGAGCTTGGCGAGCGAAGTGCAGCATTATCTTGAAAGGCTGTGAGCGCCTTCACCGAATCGCAACACATGTTGCTTACGTAGTTGGCGTCGGTTCCGGATGCCGCCAGTCTTCCAGTGCCTTGGCTGGCCCCGTCCGGAACCGGCAGCATGGTCACTCCTACTCAAGAGCTTGCCGCCAATGCGGACTCGCCAGAAGCCACAACGCCGCCTTGGTCTGCTTGTCGGGGTAGATCTTCGCCGACCTGTCACACCCGAAGCATCGGGGATTGTCGGCTCTTGGCTCACCCTCCGCATCTCGCGAGCGATGCCACGCAGCCGATCAAAGTCGGAGAAGTGAGGCATAGTCGGGATCAATAGATCCCTTCGTACCGCGCTCGTACGTTTGCGTGCCAGACTTCATCTTTTTGTGCTGGTCTGCCGCTGCGAGCAATGATCTGCCAACATCGAACCCGGCTTTCACCAGCGCCATTGTGCCGGCGCTGGGCTGAGCGTTGGCTTCCCCCGCGAAGTTGGACGCTTGGATGTCGTGCCCGCGGACGTCCTGCAGCGTCTGCTGGTAGATGCGCTGGGCGTTCTCACGTTCCAGCATTTCCGTGTCGTCCTGCACCCACTGTGCCGTTCCCATATCGACAGACAAGCCACCAGCAGCGGCACGCGCCCACTGCGCGCCTTTGAGCTGCCCTAGCTTGCGGTAATGATCGAGGTTCGCCTCACACCCGTTCTGAAGCGTCTGTTGCGCCGCCTCACGCTCTATCGACGCGTTGCGGTCGGCAATCTTAGCTTTGAAGCGAGCCTGAGCATTCGCAGCAAGACCGCGTGAAAGTGAGCCGGCGATGGCCAGGCCAGCAGCGGCGAGCGGTAGGCTGCACATGGTCAGCCCCTCCCGCCGAGGGCGCGGCGCCGGCCCGTTACCCAGGCTTGCCACCCCGAGCACTCGACCTCGCCGGCAGGCGCGCGCGTTAGGAGACTGTTCGGCTGCACCTGCCGATCGAAAGGCACATCACCCGAGGCAAGCTGTCCCGCGAGGTAGCCGACCGAGCTATCAGCCAGGCGCACCGTTGCGACCCCATCAGTTCCGAGGGTATGCGCGCCCGAGTTGCCCAGGATCATCACCGGACCACCCGCACGACGTCAGCACCGCGCGTATCGTCGCCGGCGCCATTACGCCGCGCTCCGCTTCCTCGCGGAGAGCCTCCTGCACGGCGTGCCAGCCAGACACCGGATACGACCAATCGCGCACGCGAGCCAGCTCTTGCCGATGCCGGTTGGCCCGATGATGGCACAGTTTTCGTGACGGGCGATCCAGTCACCTTTGAGCAGCATGTCGAGCAGCCGGCGTTCAAGGCCACGAGGAGGGAGCCCGGTGGTCGATGTCCTCAGGAGTGGCACGGTGGCGCAGTTTGGCGTATCGCAGGCGCAAGGCGAGGCGCCGATCGTTTCGGTATGTCGCCTCATGGTCGAGGAGCAATGCCAGCCATTCGGCGTGGCTTAGGCTGGTGGTCTCGTCGTTGGCTGCCAGATCAGCAAAGGCCTTTGCCATGCCGTCCAGCCCGAGCTGGCCCAGCAGGTCGAGTGTGGGGGTGGCGAGGTGATCAAAAGGCGCTGCAAGTTATCCGCTAAGCCGAACGTACGCCGAGGTTTTGGAGGCGCCTAGGTGCTTCGAACGGAACGGTCGAGCTAGCACGACTGCGCAGGGCCACCGACCAGGCGGGATCAAGAAGTGGATGAAGAAGACGGTCGAGAATTGCGGCGCTATGGTTGTCAAGACTGCTGCTGCCGGACCGGCGAAAAGCTCATTAAGAAGAGTTCATCAACAGTCAAGGTCGAAAACGATGATCGATCATCCCGTTCTACTAAGTTTGGCGATAAGTCCATTCGACAACTCTTACGGCTGACCATCGCCCGCTACCGCGATAAACGCATCAGTTTGCATCCCGTCTTGAAGCACCAGCTTCTCAATCTTGTAGGTGGACGGCGCACGCGTTCTGGTGAAGATCACAATTTCAGCGATCAAGCCAACCGCCGCAATCTGCACACCTAGAACGAGCATCACGACGCCTAAGAGCAACATCGGACGATCGGCGAGGAAAACTCCGTGAACTAGCTTCTCGAACAGAAGCGCCGAGCAGATCATCAATCCGAGAATGAACAGCCCTGCCCCAATGGAACCGAAGAACCGGAATGGCTTCTGAAAAAAGGCCACGAGGAAGCCAACGACGATGACATCAAGCACACCTCCCAAGTGGCTGCCGACGCTGTGCGTCCTTAACCGTCGATCATCCTCGGCTTGCGGAAGTTGCACTTCTTCGACCAAAAAGCCCTGGCGTTCGGCCAGCAGCGGCAGGAACTGGTACTGCTCCTCTTGCAGCACCAGTTCGCTGAATACGGCGGGCCGCACCGCCCGGACAATGCAACCGGGGTCGGTGTAGCGCGAACCAGCGATGCCTGCGAGCCATTCAAAGACCCAGCCTCGCATGCGATTGACAATATTGTCTTCGCACCGATCCCGCGATACCGTCACGACGTCGGCTGTCGCTAGCCGGTCAATAAGGACCGGCAGTGCTCCCGGCGCAATCTGGAGATAGGGCGGCAGGATTATCAGCCCATTGCCGCTTGCATGTCGCACCGCTTCCGTCAGACAGGCCGCCTCTCCAAATCGGCGTGCTAGGCGGATGACTTGCACATCATCCCGGGAACTCTCAATTTGTTCGAACTCCCGGTCGAAATGTGGATTGGGCCCATCCAAAACGTAAATGAACTCAAGCGTCAGGCCGATGCTCGTCAGCGCATCGTGATAAGCTCGCCACACATTTGGCGGCGAATCGAAGCGCTTCGCTACCGGAATCAAGACCGACAACGCCGTGATTGGCCGCTGATCTACTGGCAGTTTCATGTCCCGGCTTCCTGATCAAGATGAGCTTCTAGTCGCGTCGACATGGTGGACGCGAGCGTCGCATAACGTGCCATCTGTCGATCCATAATCGTCAGCGACTGGCCAATCAGGCCCCACGCGAAAAGAAAGGCGGCGAGTGACACGAAGCAGAATGCGATGCCTATCAGGATGAGCGAATTATGAGCCTCATTCGCCATGCTTATAACGAAAAACAATAATCCAGTCAGCAGTGACAGCAGGATAGGCAAGCGGAGCCATCGCATAGGCCGCCGAGCGTAACTCAGCAGCGCCCGAATTGATACAATGTCGAGCATGACCTTGTAGATGCGGGAGAAGCCGTATTTCGATACGCCAAACTGGCGAGGTCTATGATTTACCTCGATCTGAATAAGCCGCGCGCCGGCGAGCTGCGAGAGTGCAGGGATGAACCGGTGCATCTCGCCATACATCGGCAAATTCTGTATGAGCGGCGCACGGAAGGCCTTTAGCGAACAGCCACTATCCCTGATTCTGACGCCCATGATGCGTGCCATGATCGCATTCGCAATCTTTGAAATCAGAACGCGCGCGATCTCGTCCTCGCGCTGTTTTCGCCAGCCGACTGCAATGTCGTAGCCCTGATTGATAAGCGTAAGGAGCCGCGGGATGTCGGCAGGATCGTTCTGAAGGTCGCCATCCATTGTGACGATTACCTCGCCGCGTGCGGCCTCTATGCCCGCCGCCATCGCGGCGGTCTGTCCGTAGTTGCGGCGAAACTTGAGAACGCGGACGTGGCGGTCGTGCCCGACCAACGCGATAGCAACGGCACACGTAGCGTCGTGGCTTCCATCGTCGACGAGCAGGAGCTCATAATCGATCCCGATCGGAGCCAGCGCATCGCTGACTGCGTTATAAAGCAGAAGAACATTGTCTTCTTCGTTGTAGAGCGGCACGACCACAGACAGCGGAAGCGACATGCGGGGTACTTTCGTCATCGCTGGAGTATACATAGATCCTCCACTTCCCGATCGGCTGTCAAGGTAGCCAGACTTTCAACTTGATGCAAAGAGCGAAGGGTCACTTGAAACGCCTATCGTCGAAAGCATTGCCTCCTATATGTGGCAGCTCAGACTACCTTCCCATGCCGAGCTTCCGGGATTCGACCCAGTTATAGAGAAGACCACCGACTCCAGCCGCGAGGAATGTCTTCAATCGGTGAAGCAGCGCCGCTGAGAATGCGACGGCTGGTGGAACGCCAAAACTGGTGAGCACAGCCGTATAGGCAAATTCCTCGATCCCAATATTGCCGATGCTCAGCGGAAGATTCATGATCGTCATCATCAGTGGGCATGCAATCAAGACTGAAAGAAGCGGGATCGTCGGGTCAAATGCGACGATGTTAACCCAAAAACCAACACCTGCGGCGAGGTAGAAGACGCTGGACACCAAAAACGCTAACAGCAAATGTGCCCACCTGCTACGGTAGAGCGTAATGCCCCCGCGAACCTTCTCCATTCGGGTGAAAAGCTTGTCGAGACGGGGAAAACGTTGGGTTAGCCGCGCCCGTATGAACTCGAAAGGCCGTTGGTCCAGAATCATCCACAATACGAGGCCCAGCCCCGCTACGGTGACGATGATCGCCTCCGTCACCAGCGGCTGGTTGACGGATCGCAGGGTCAGCAATGTCGCCACCAATGCGAACGCCACCAGGGTAATAAGCCCCGTGAGCCGGTCGACAAGCACGCTCGCCGCGGCTGACGCTGTGTTGCCGCTGATTCGCGCCTGCAGGCCCACGCGCAAGACATCTCCACCGATATTGCTTGGCAGCACCAGATTGAAGAAGCGGGCACTCAAGTAAATCTCGAATAGCTCCCATGTGCTTCCCCGCAGCCCTAACGCTCGCGACAGGATGCGCCATTTAAAGGCGCTGACTAGATCGAGCAATCCGTTCATGGCGATCGCCGCAAATATGAACTCGATGCGTGTTCCCGCCAACGTCTCGGCTAGTGTGCGACGCCCGGCCGTGTTGAACAGGCCGGAGTAATAGAACACGGCTCCGAGAAGCAGAATCGTGGCGCTAGCCCGCAACAGCTTCAACTCAGCCCGCCCCTTCATCACTGTGGCAAAGCTAGCATGGCGCCGCTGATCCAGTCGAGATCTTCCTTTGGACCAGACGCAGTGCCTGCTTCCGAAACCGTGATGCGCGGAGCGGACGGAGCCATCGTCAGCTCTCCGGCGCTGGCGAGGCTGGACATGGCGGTAGGGGCCCGGTATTCGACCATGTGAACAGGTGGAACCCTGGCACTGAAGATGGTATTCTAGTGGCAATCCGCTCGATGCGATCAGCCGTATCGGCCGGTATCCAAGCCGCCGATCGCCAGCGCCTGTCCGGTGAGACGATCAGCCCTTTTTCATGGCAGGCGATCACGCGAGCGACCCCGTCGGGTGAGAAAAGCACCGGCCGGCCAGTCCGGAAATCCTTGGCGAATTCGACGGCAGGAAATATCTCGTCGATCCTTGAGCGGTTGATCAGATAATCATATCGTCCGAAACGATAGACCGCCTCCGTGTCCTGCGCGGTGAGTAGCGTAGGGTATTCGGCGGCGAGCTTGCGCAATTGCGCTAAGTCGGCGGACCAAGGCGGATCGTCGATCTCCCTTGTCACTCTTGCGGGCTGACGTGCCGCCTGAATTCCTTCGATTGCGAAAAGGCGCACAGTTCCGCGATAGCCTCGGTCCAGCAGCATGATTCCAGCTAGCACCGCCACTGTCAGCGCGCCTGTGGTCACCCCGGCGCGGCGCCAAGATAGGATTGCAGGGATTCTTTGCAGACGCTGAACCGCGATCCCAATAGCGAGTGCCCAGATGCCGAGGAAGAACGGCGCCAGATAAAGAATGTACCGTTCTTCTTTGCGCGCCGCGACCGAGTGAATGGCGAGGGGAACGACCAGTAACACTAGCATGCCGCGGGTTAGCCGGGCGTCCCGGCGCCAAGCCAGCAGGACTGCGACAGGAAAGGCGAGCGTGAGCAACGGCATAGACGCGAGAAAACACCGAGCGTAGTAGAAGGGCGCACTCATCCGGTCCGCTTCAAACTGTGGCGCCTGGAAGAAGCCGGACGCATAGGGTCGAACGAAATACCCGGCCAGCGCGACGATCACCGGGAGCACAAGCAGCCACCGCTTGTGATCGCGCCATAACCGCAATGTGCCCGACAGCTCGGCTTCCAGAACGAGCCAGATCATGACCGCTGTGATAAGGAAGACCGTGGTAGGCTGAAAAGCTAGCGCGACGAGAAAAGATAACAATGACATGATCGTGGCCGCAAGCATGACCGCGGGCGATCGGCTCGCCACCGAACGAAACAGGAACATTGCGCCGATCCAGACGAACAGCGCCTGCATGGTATAGAAACGAGCGAAAGCAGAGTTCCGGAGCGCCCACTCATTGAAAATCCATAAGAAAGCAGCGGAGCAGGCCGCGACCGCGCCGGCCTTGTGATACGCCCAATAAGTGAACGCCCCTGCCAGAGCCGCGTTGGCCGCCATAGCGGGCAATCTGGCAACGCCAAGGCTGTCGCTCCCGGTCAGTTTCATCAGGCCGCCAACGAGCAGCGTATAAACCTTGCCGCGTTGATAAGTACCCTCGGCGATATCGAAGGTGCCGAGATGCACCCAGGATCGCGCGGCGAGAAGATGAAATAGCTCATCGGTCATTACGGTCAGAGCCGGCGAACAAACAAGATGGAGTAAACAGGCGAGCGCCGCTGCCGCAAGGGCAATTGCGTGCGGCCGCCACACCGATTTGTGAACCATTGCTCCCATGCCAAACATATGCTCGGGCGCATTCCGGCGTGTCAAGCAGAGGACTTGTTAGTTGCGAAACTTGGTCTTGGCCTTCAGGCTTGATTTAGCTGCGCCATTCGTGTGCATGGTTGTGTCATGCGGATCGACGGATCAGCATCCTGATTCGAAAAGGGGACGGCCATACGCTACCGTGCGGACATTGATGGCCTTCGCACTGTCGCAGTGCTGCCCATCGTTCTCGCACATGCAGGCGTTCGCCAAGTTCCCGGCGGTTTCGTTGGCGTCGATGTATTTTTCGTAATCTCCGGATTTTTAATTACGTCCATCATTCAGCGGGCAATCAACGAAGGGTCCTTTTTTTTAATACAGTTCTACAAGCGGAGAATAGTTCGCATATTGCCCGCCTTACTCCTCATGATTCTGATGGTCAACGCAGCAGCAATCGCATTGCTTACGCCGGCCGAGTTCCGCACCATAGCGCAAAGCTCCGCCGCGACCGCTGGCTTCGTATCGAACATTTATTTTTGGAACCTTATCGACTACTTCGACAGCTCAGCGCTCGTCAAGCCATTACTGCATACATGGTCACTCGGCGTCGAAGAACAATTCTATATCCTCTATCCGTTAATCTTGCTGGTACTTAACAAGTTATGGCCAAGCCGGCTTGTCGCGGTGCTGGCAGTGATCGTCGTGCTGTCTTTCGCTCTGTCGCTCGTCCTTGCGTACCGGCAACCAGAATCCGCCTTTTATCTTTTGCCGAGCCGCGCCTGGGAACTGGGCATTGGCGGCCTAGTAGCGCTGAACGCTCTCCCAAAAGCCCGCTCCCCGTTTGAGCAAAGTGGATTGGCTCTGGCCGGTCTGGCGCTGATATCTACCGGCATATTCGCCATCAGGCCCGGGATCGCGTTCCCCGCGCCCTGGGCCCTGTTGCCCTGTATAGGGACGGCGTTGGTGATCGGTTATGGCGAGTTGTCCATAGCGGCCAAGCTCCTGTCCGTGCCTCCCGTGCGCTGGATCGGTAGGGTCTCCTATTCGCTCTATCTGTGGCATTGGCCGCTCATCACCTTCTGGCGCCTCCAGTTTGGGCCAACTCTCTCCCGTCCTGAAACCGCTCTTCTGATCGGCATCTCATTATTCGCCGCCACGATGTCCTATCTGCTGATTGAGCGCCCGTTCATTCAGCGCTTCAAGGCAAGTGCGGCAAGGGCGACGAATGTGGCTGGATGTGGCGCGGTCTTTGTCATGGTCGCACTCACTCTGGGAGTGGCGGCCAACGCGACGCGGATAAAGCCAGTGCCCGAACAGATCCGGCATATCACCTCATTTCTCACCTACCGTTATTCAACTACCAACCACTACCAGTTCCGGCGCGGGCTCTGTTTTGTCGCGAAGGGTGACGAGACTTTCGACTGGAATACATGCATGAGCGCACGGCCGGGTCGACGAAATGTTCTGATCGTCGGAGACAGCCATGCAGCCCAATATTGGCGTGCCTTCGCGCTGCGCTATACCTCAGATAATGTCATGCAGGGAACCGCCTCGGGTTGTCGTCCCGCGATCCTGCCAGCCGGTCGAGCGCGCTGCACGGCACTGATGAGCCGTATTTTGAATGATTTTGCCCGCGAAAGTCGCGTTCATATAGCGGTCCTTGCGGGACAGTGGCGCGCAAAGGACTTGCCCGCTCTGCTTCGCACAATTCGAATCCTCCGTTCGCGCAACGTCGGCGTCGTGGTGATCGGGCCGACGGTCGAGTACGATGGGCAGTTTCCTCACATCCTGTCCCAGGCGTTGATGAGGGGCGACATGGCGATGGTCGATCGCATGAGGATCAGGCGTCCCTTCGACCTCGACCGCAAAATGGCTCGTTTGGTCCGCGCTACCGGCGCGCGCTATTTCTCAGAAATCGAGGTCGAGTGTTCGTCGGGCGAATGCCGGCTGTTCGACAGCCGAGGCGGTCCCTTCCACTTTGACTATGGTCATCTCACGCTTGACGCCGCCCGGGACGTAGTGAGGCAATTCCCAGCGCTCTAGAGGTGTCCTGGCCGGCGACACCGAGCCTATTGTCGGCGGCACACCGGGACAGCAAGGGAGAGATCATCGTCCATGAAGGTATAATAAGCGCTTGTGCACCTCAGAAGCATTCTCAGTCGTGCATTCCTGATGGCTTCACGGACATGGCCGCCGAGCGGCTCCAGCAACGCTGCACGAACCCGGCGCTCGAACACACGGTTGCCGCCAGAGCGGATAGCACGGCGCAACGCTTGCCGTTGCGGAAGGTCCCAGAGCACGCCCGGCGCTCGCATCGCGTGACGAAGCAGGGACATGTCCAGCGAATAGCATTCGCCCGGCTTGAGGCCGGCCGCCATCCGGCTCGCTTCGGCAAAGTCATCGTACGCGAATTGCCAAAGCCCGCGCGCGCTCATGGCGGCGGCCCGTGCAAGCAGCGCTGAGATCTGCTGCAGGCTGGTCAGTTCCGCGGAAGTGGGCAGCTGAAGATAGAGCGGCAATCCGTATCGGTGATAAGCGTTCGCAAAAATGCGCTGACCGAATCTGCGCCAATTTGCGACCACATCGGCCGCTGTGACCTGAGCATGGGCCGGCCCTCGCATGCCATCATGCTTTCGCTGGTGGAAGATCACTTCCGGCAAGTAGACGCTCGAATAATTCGCGGCCAGGCGAAGTAGCATGTCTATATCCATACTCCGTGGCAGCGACTCGTCGAACGCACCGAGCGCGTCGTAACAGGACTTGCGCACAAGCATGGCTGGCTGATGAACATAGGTCCGAACCATTGTGTCGGCGAACAGCGTTTCCGAACTAGACGGTGGCGCTGCAGCTTCCTTGATTTTACGGATACCGTTTTCGTCCCAGAAATGTCCATAGCGCCCAAATACAAACCCGGCGGTCGGATTAGACACCAGCGAGCGTTCCAGCAATTCGAGGGACCGCGATAACGGAAGATCGTCGTCGTCGAAAATCCAAATCATTTCGCCAACGGCGCTGGCTAGACCATGATTGAGCGCCTTAGACTTTCCGCTGTTTTCTTGCCTAAGGTAAAGAATGGACGAACCGAGTGACCGGGCGTAATCTCCGGTTCCGTCAGTCGAGCCATCGTCGATGACAATGATCTGACGCGGCTGCACCGTTTGAGAGAAAAGCGCCGCAAGACTTTCGCTGAGATACGTCACTCGATTGAAGGTTGGAACCAATATAGTTACATCGCAGGAGCGAGTCTGCGGCATTGTCATCTTCTCCACAGATAATATGTGGCGACGCTAGACGTTGGACGCTATGATGAGCCTGCATCTTTGACTTGAATTCGACGCGATACATCACGATCTGGCGGCCACCACAACGGCTTGTCCGGTCTCTGGAAACATTTCCTCGTAAGTGCCACGCCGTACGATTGCGCCCGATCGGAGTTCGACGACGAGGTCGCACTGCCGGAGCGTGCTGGTGCGATGCGCGATCATGATGACGGTGATATCGGCACCCAGCCGGGCAACCGAATTCATAATCGACAATTCGGTTTGATCGTCCAGCGCGCTCGTTGCTTCGTCGAGGATCAGAACCGACGATTGCTTGTACAGCGCGCGCGCAATGCCGATCCGCTGGCGCTGCCCGCCCGAAAGCCGCACGCCTCGCTCACCGATCACCGTATCGAATCCGTCCGGCTGCTGCAGGATGAACGATGCGATATCGGCGTGTTCGGCGGCCCTTCTCGCACGTTCGAAATCGATTGATTGCCGTTTCACGCCGAAGGCAATGTTTTCGACTATTGTCGTATCGGAGAGGTAGATGCTCTGGGGAACATGCGCAATCTGCTTATACCAGCGGCTGATATTGTCGGCATTCAGGGGCACGCCATCAATCGTCACACACCCTGCCGTGGGCATGAGCAGGCCCATCAGCAGGTCGACAGTGGTCGTCTTGCCGCTGCCCGTTTTCCCGACCAGTCCCACTCGCGAACCTTTGGGAATGACCAGATCGAGATTGTCAATTACCGGAGGCAGCGCCGATGCGTAGCGGAACGCAACTTGGTCAAACCGGATCTGCTTTGTGAACGGCAAGGGTGGCGCATTCCGGCTATGCTCGCGATCGACAGGCAGAGGGCGGCCAAGCAACTGAAGCACGTCGTGCAGCAGTACGCTATTACCCTGCATCGAGGTCCACCCAAGATAGATCTGCTGGAGGAGCGGCAGCAGGCGCTGCGCGCCTAGCGCGATGGCTCCGAGCACCGGCAAGGCCGACGTGAGACCGCCAGGCTGTCGGTTAAGGTATAGGGCCAACAGCGCAATTATAACCATGCCAGCCCCTTCGATCACGAACCGGGGCACCGCGGCGATTAGTGCATTTGTCGCCTGAGCGTCGCGCAATTCGGAATCCAGACTGGAGAACTTCGCGAGAAAGACTGGTTGTGCTTCGTCAATGATCACGTCTCTTATGCCGCCCAGCCCTTCCTGTATAACTTTCAGGCGGTCGGTGCTCGTCTTTGCGATGATCCTGCTGTTGGCCTTGAGTCGTCTGCGGCTCGCATAGGAGACGCTCACGTAGATCGCGCCGAATAGCGAGAAGGACACCAGCGCGATAAAAGGGTCTATGTAGATCAGGCCAGCCATGATGAAAGTGGCCACAGTTAACGATGTGACGCACTGGAGAGCCGGCAGCATCGACTGGTTCAGAACGATCTGCACTTTGCTGACGCCGCTGATGATCATGCTGCTGTTCTTGGCCGTATGCCACTCGTAGCTTTGAAACAGCATCCGCTCGTACAATGCCACGCCCAGGTCATACCCCAAGCAGAACACGTATTTCTGACTTGCCCAAGCCAGCGCAATCCTGAGGCACGCAGAAATTATGGCTAGTGCGCAGAAGACGCTCGCCAGCACGACTACGGCGTCCGAATAACTTGCGACGCCAATCCGGTTCAGCACCCGCCACAACAAGTGTTGCCGAGCCAGGAAATTAGGGTCGGCAATAAGGGCGAGAAAGGGAACGACCGCACCGATCGCGACAAGTTCCGCAAACGCCCCGACCACCATCAGGCAAAGTACGCCAGCACCGTGCCCAATTCTTCGAGAAGGAACGTAAAGATATAGACGCTTCAGCATCGGCAAGATGCCGGCACCTTCCCCCGCCATCATTTCGAACTCCGTCACCATCCACCTCAAGAACGGCCACGATAGCATGTTTCTTGCGTGATCTAAGAGGCTGTATGGAAAATCTGCGGAAGGGCTTGTCAGGCGCATAGGTGTCTGGTTCGGGCTCTGCATGTGGACGCAGCAGAGCCGGGGGCGATTGGCCACGACTGCCAGGAGAACGAAGCTCTGCCCGAGCGATCTTACCAACGACTAATGGGATCGCCTCTAGCCGTCGATTCCCGCGCCTGAGCATCAAGGCCGCCGGCGGGAGGTGGATTTCGCGAGGTGATCAACGCTGTTCGGTACCTTGTTTGTTCGGGATGTGGCTGGCGATTGTCGACGATCCACTCTAGGCATGGCAGCCAGTCTATGGCTGGTTTTTGGGGATTAGCGCACAGGTTTCCGTTTCGAACGATCCACGACGTCGAGATGATGCTGCTTCGTGGGCGCCGCGGGCGCGAGGCCAGCCCAAGCGCAACATTGGTTGAGAGCCAGTCGGCCAAGGCACCATCGACGGAAGAGCGCGGGTTTGAAGCAGCCAAGAAGGTCGCGGGACGCAAGCGGCACATCGTTGTCGAACGCCATCGATTGTGAACCTGGGCAGGGCACGCATAGCATGCCTGCCCCTTACGCCGCTATCGACACATGGCCAACCCGTCGGTACATTGACGAGGAAGCGTTTGCTCCATGGTATGATTGCGGAGGATGGTTTTGTGGCGGTGGCTCCATCAAATCTAAAATTCACGCTTTTGTCCGCTCTAATTATCGGCATTCTCGTGATGCAGACCCTCGTCGGATTCCGGAAAGGGAATTACTTCACTCCGTTCATGCCCTACCCCATGTATTCGACCGCTCATTTCGCGGGCGAGAGGCTCGACGTCAGCCATAAGGTGTTTGCCGTCGAGGCGGACGGGACACGGCGCGAGATCAACGCGGCGCGCGATCTTAACGTGGATTTCTGGCGGTTTGAACGGCGCTTCGTCGCTCGCCTTATGCAAGCGCGGTTCGATGAAGCCGCCCCCTTTCTCAAGGTAGTGATCGCGCGCTATCCCGCAACGGTGGCAGTAGAAGTTGATAACTATCCGATGATTATCACGCGCGATGGCCCGAGACGGAAGCCCGTCCAGACGATCGTCCGCATTCGGCGAGACCAAATCAACGAGGCCATTCAATGATCCCTCGCGCGGTTGAGGAACGGTGGAACAGATACTGGTTCCCGAACGCTCCTTTGGCGGACCTAGCGATCCTGCGCATCATCGCGGTCGGAACTCAGCTTGTCCTGATGCTGCTGGACGAACGCTACGGGCTAAAAAGCCTCGTCGAGATCAGCAAGCTGCCGGCCTTCATGTATGAGCCGATGCTGTTCCTCAAGCTGTTAACCACCGCGATGGGTGGCTACAAGTTTATCTTACATGACATGCAGATCATGTGGTTTGTCACGGTCGCAGCTGGGCTGTTCTCCCTTATCGGTTTATGGACTCGGGTAATGCTCCTAGTCTTCGCCGCCGGCGTTTCGGTAATGCAACTCTGGGTGATGTCTCACGGCGACGCTCATCATCCCGAAGCGGCGATGATGTTGGCTCTGTGCACGCTAGCACTCGCGCCGTCTGGCGCAACTTTCTCAGTCGACTGGTGGATCAGGCGGCGCCGCGATAGCCGCCCCGCGCGGTCGCAATTGCTAGAGATGAGCCGCGAGGCCAAGTGGCCGCTGCTGCTGCTGCAGTGGATCTTCGCGCTGATGTACCTTTCCGCCGCCTACGCGAAGATCGTGTACGGCCACGGGCATTGGGCTAACGGCTATACGCTGCAATTCTATCTTGCCCGTGACGGCCTACGCTGGGACTCGCTCCTGGGTGTCTGGCTGAGTCACTATCATTGGCTGTCATTTTTTTCTCAATGGGCTATCCTAATATTCCAGAGCACCTTCGTGGTGTCGATGTTTGTACCAAAGCTAAAGTACATCTACGTGCCGATCGGCATGGCGATGCACATTGGCATCTACCTCATGCTGGAGGCGCCGTTTTTCCAATGGTCGGCGCTATACCTGGTTTTCGTTCCCTGGACGTCGATCATTCTGGAAGCTCGCCGAGCCATACGCGGCGGCGCTGAACCACAGTTCGTCCTGGAAGGACGTCGGGTATGACGGATCATGACCTCGCCACTCGCCAACCGCAACCTACGCGGCCTGATCCGAACGACCAGACCTACGTCCTTTATGACGGCGAATGCCCTTTCTGCTCGGCCTATGTTCGCTTTATGAAGCTAAAGCAGAGCGTCGGACCTGTACGCCTTCTGGACGCACGGGACGGCGGCAATGAAGTGGAAGATGTGGTGAAAAGGGGATTTGACCTTAATGAAGGGATGATCTTCCACTATAGCGGCGTCTATTATCACGGCGCAGACGCTCTCACCATGCTGGCTTTGCTTAGCGGCAACAGTAGCGTTTTCAACCGCGTGAACGCCACATTATTCCGGTCACCGCGTGTGGCGCAGATCGCCTATCCGTTCCTTCGTGCCGGCCGCAATACGGTGCTGAAGCTGCTTGGAAAGAAGCAACTGGATCGATAGGTGCTCGGCTCTTCAGATCGAGCAGGTTCGACATCGTACGGAAGAGGCGGGCGTGTCGACGAAGAGTTCAAGCTCGCGGATGCTCCCCACAAGCGTTCTGACCCTCTCCTGAAATGCAAGCTCTTGTCAGGTCAATGCCCATGAAATGAGATGCTTAAGCTCGAAATTCGCTGGATCGTCCGTGATCGGGACCATCGGCCTCCAGCCAGCCTGATGGATGTACGAGCCGGGATCGGCAAGCAGGAGGCCCAGGAACGTCTCAAGGATGATGGTGCTGCCAATTGGCCCTAAATGATGTCCTCCAAGCATGTCGTTTACGCCCCGCTGGTGGCTGGGCAGGCCAGGCGCATCGCCCACGTCCCGGGTTCCATACCATTCGGCTTCTCGCAATATGTAATACCAGAGCGGCGTATTCCCGGCGAATTGTCCAGCTAAAGGACGTCGCAGATCGCGCGCTATGTTGATACCTTCGTCGTCGCTCTGTTCGTTGAAGGGCGCTGAGTTGCGCGATCCCGCCGACCAGATCTGCTCTGGGCTAAGCAGGGGGAATCTGGCTGCGGGGAAAGAACCCACGTTCATCTCCAAAGCGACCTGTTCCGCGGTTGGCAACCGCAGCCGCGACCCGCGAAGCAGGTTGAGGTAAGCGAGGTTGCGTTCGATGGCCGGTCTTGCGAGCAGGTCCGGATTGACGAGAAGGCGGAGCGGATCGACAAGAAGGGTGTCGATCCGGTAGGCCGGCTGCAGCGTCCCCGACCCGAGCTGTTCTGCCGGTGCTTCGCCCGGAAGCTCGAAGAAATAGCCCCAGTCTATGCCCCAACCTTTGGGCATAATTCGGAAGCCACGGAGGTCCCCCTTCGAGCCTGCCCCATCGTGGAAAATGGGTTTGCGGGTGAACGGTGGTGGGCCTTGTTGGACGCCCGTTTGCGCGTTCAGAGCATAGGACGGCCGGACCATCGAGTGTCCGAACCTGTACGCCGCAGCCGAGAACTCGATCGGCAGATAGGGGTACGTCGCGACCTCCGCAGCCTTCGGATAGTAGCGAATGCGTGGCGTTCCTCCCGGGTTGACTATGTCGTGATAGATTTCCGGCATGCAGATCCGCTTGAGATAATCGTTCACTATCAGCCACTGATAATGCCAGCGGGTCACGCGTGCAGCTCGGCGGAAGCGCTCGCTGCGGTGGTGGTGGTCGGCCGGAATTTCGCCCATCAGCGCGGGCGTGTCCAAAACTTTGTTGTGCAGTTGCGTCATCGCTTGATGCAGCTGCGCGACAATAACGTTCTCGTCGTTGCGCGGATCGCCAATCATCGCGATCTCGCTCGAGTCGCGGCGATGATCGAATTGGGTGCGCACGTGTCCCGATGTGGGCGCCGGGGTCGCCGCGATGCGGTGGGTTGACAGACGAAACTTGAAATTGCTGTCATAAATGACGAGGTCGCCGCCAGGGCCGTTCCCGTAGACGCAGTCGAGATCGAGAGCCGCAGTGCGGAAATTATCAATTGCGTCGGGATCGCTTTCCTGTTCTCCAATACTCGTGCTGTCAAGCGTCAGATCGTGATCAACGAATTGGCCGAAATAGGTGTATCCCGCCGGAAGGAAGATGTTCTCGTCGCTGTCTGCCTCGTTGAAGAACTTGCCGTCGTCAGCTTTGATCATAGTCTCGGCCAAAGCAGCGAGGGCGGTAGGTTCGAATTCGGGGCCTTCCAGATGCTCGAACATCCTGCCGAAGCGCCCAAACTTGCCATCTGCGGCGGCCGCAAGGCCGCGGTGACCACCCTGAAAATGCGAACGCGCCATGGCTGCTGCACCCCTCTAGAAAGAATTGTATTTTTCTCAGGTAATTAGGAGTAGTGGATACAAGACCACAATGTGCGGTGTAGACCGCAGGAACATGAGTTGTACGCTCTATCTCTTCCTGCGGCAATAGACGTCATTAGATAGCTTTTGCAACCGTATCGAACGACCAATCACGCAAAGATGTTGATTAAAATGAATAAACTATACTATCCCGTCTCGAGCGATCTTGATTGTAGCTGGAGTAATCGGCGCATATGCGGGCAAAAAGGAGGTGGACGAGTGCCCCGATCAGGATTCAAATGTCACAAAGGTTCCGCTCGCGAGCTTCCCTGGGCATGTCGCTGAGGCTGGAGAATGCCTTTTCCAAACCGCTTACAGCGGTTCAAGCCTGCGCTCGGGGTCCTCTCTCCAATCCGTGTCCATCATCAGCCCCTCCAAAAGCTGGCCGCCTATCAATCACCACATCTCTTGTTGGGAATCCTAAAGATTAGCAAGCTGGGCACTAACGTGATGTAGGGGACGAGCCCTGCAGGAGCGTAGCTGTGCAATGATGTGGTCGTTGAGCCACGTCTAGGAGTTGGTCCATGCAGCAGGATGTCGTTACCGTCGGTGTCGATCAGGCGAAGAATGTGCTCTAAGTTCACGCCATTGCTGACGATGGCAAGGTGCTGGTGCGTCGGCAGCTTCGGCGTGCCGAGGCGTTGAAGTTCTTCTCGTCCTTGCCGCGCTCCCTGGCGGGTATGGAAGCATGTGCTTCGGAACATCATTGACAAACCGCTCAGACCGGGGATCGAACAAACCGAGGGGAGCAGAGCGCTTCGAGCGCGATGACGTGATTAGGAATCCGATCCGCAGACGTCATCAGGGCCAGCAGCCATGTAGTGCTGCGCAAGTAGGTCAAACACATGGATGCACCGACCGGTGGTCATCGCTACATGAAAGCTCTTGCGCCGCAGGGGCGGTCCACATATGGCGCCGCGATTTCGCCGGCGTGTTGCGACGTCCAACGCACCGGCGGAAGTTTCAGGTCTTCATCAAAGTGGTAGTCGTCGATGGGGGGCTCGGCGGAGTTGGACGCCTTGACCGTCTTCGCTGAAGCTAAAACGAGCATAGCCCAAGAGCACTAGGAAGAAGCTCAACAGTGTCGCAGACGTACCACATTGTGGTGCGGATGCTCCCTAGGGGCAAGGGAGTGGTTTTATTTTTCAAGATAATGTCAGGGAGCTGCCTGCTACAAAGAACGGATTTTCCGAGCAGAGACAAATCAGCCCGATCAATGCACCGTGTCCAGACGACGTTCAGCCAAAGTCCTTAGATGGCGCAAGCAACGCGGCCTCGCCCGCTGCGGTGCAAAGCGGTCTCTGGGACCGGAGAAAGTCTTCGGCTTATTCATTATGAAGCAGGCATGATCATCAACCTTCAATCTTCACAGACCGGTACCCGGTCAATGTGGTCGGCGCTTTTAGCTGGCCTTCTTCTGCCGGTCGGTCTGGCGGGTCTCGCTCTCAGTGCTAGCTGGCAATCGGCGCCGATTACAGCATCAAAGACAAGCAACATTGCGGCCAAACGCGCGGCTAGTCTTAGATCTATCCCCCAAGTTGAGCCAGTCATTTTGAAGAATGTTAAGCCGCCTGACGCGCGAGCCCTGAACGCATCGATCCCGTTTAGCACGGCCTCTAATCCTCCGGCACGGCCGTTCAATTTTCATGGGACTCTCGAGAACAGGGCACGAGCACTCGATTGTTTAGCTGCTGCAGTTCTTTATGAGGCCGGGGACAATTCAACTGGGCAACGCGCAGTTGCACAGGTAGTGCTGAATCGAGTCCGACACCCAGCCTTTCCTAAGAGCGTCTGCGGGGTAGTCTTTCAAGGATCCGAACGTCAAACTGGATGCCAATTCACGTTCACCTGCGACGGGGCACTCAATCGCGCGTACGCGGAGCCGCTCTGGCGACGAGCACGCGTTGTAGCTGACGCAGCTTTGTCAGGCACCGTATACAACCCGGTGGGACAGGCAACCCACTATCATACAGACTGGGTGGTACCTTACTGGAGCTCCAGCTTGGAAAAGATCGTTGCCGTCGACACACACATCTTTTTTCGATGGGCGGGTTGGTGGGGGACGCCGCCCGCTTTTCGTTTTTCGCCAACTGGAATCGAACCGCACATCAGCAAACTCGCAGCACGTTTCCCTGAGCATGATACTTCAAGCCTACTTGCACCTATAAACGAGACTAGCGGCGAAGGTGGGGCACTCGCGGGTGAAGCCGCAAGTGCGACATTGAAACCCAGCGTTGATGATCCAAACGTGTTTATCTCTGTACTCGCCAAGAAGGACTCCGAGAAATTTCCTACCATTGCCAGGCGTGCTTGTGGCACCAGAGCTTACTGCAAGTTTAGGGGATGGACCGATCCAAGAATGGTGCCTCATGACAGCTCTTCAGAACTTCGACCAGAGCAACTCGATGCGGTATCATTTAGCTTCTTGAGGGATCCAGCTATAAGCTTCGAACGAACACTTTGGAATTGTGCCCAGTTCAAACATCCTGCTGAAAATTGTATGTGGAACGCCTCTGCTGGACTGCGCCCTCTGAAAACGGCTCGTCAATTATCCAAACATCAATAGATGAGTGACTCAGCCAAGCAGAACCGGGCTTGACGTGAATGCGGTGTACGGCCTTTGCATGAGCGTAGCTGTGCAATGATGTAGTCGTTGAGCCACGTCTAGGAGTTGGTCCATGCAGCAGGATGTCGTTACCGTCGGTTTGGATCTGGGGAAGAATGTATTCCAAGTTCACGCCATTGCTGACGATGGCAAGGTGCTGGTGCGTCGGCAGCTTCGGCGTGCCGAGGTATCGAAGTTCTTCTCATCCTTGCTGCGCTCCTTGGTGGGTATGGAAGCATGTGCTTCGGCACATCATTGGAGTCGGGAGCTTCTAGCTCTGGGCCGTGATGTGCGGCTGATGCCTCGGGCTTATTTGGAACGGTACGTGAAGCGCGGCAAGATCGACGCTGCCGATGCGGAGGCGATCTGCGAGGCCGTGACTCGGCCTACGAAAGCCGATCTACGACAAGCCGCATAGCCAGCGTGCCCGGCCGCCTTCTGCACAACTTGCCGCACACAACCGAACAGGGAAGGGTGCTGGCCTGGTCCTGCCCTTCTGCAACACCGAGACTGTCGCTGCACCTGGCTGAGATCGCGCTCGCCGTCGCGTCGGGCGCATGCCGTGGTGCTGGTGGATCAAGCCGGTTGGCACATAACGGCAAGCTCGAGATTTCCGCCAACATCAGTATCGTCGTGTTGCTGGCCAAAATGCCCCGAGCTCAACCCGGTCGAGAACATCAGGCAGTTCAATCGCGACAACTGGCTTTCCAAAAAATCGCGTTTTCACGTCCGACAACAACATCGTCGACCATTGCTGCGAGGCGTGGAACAGGCTCGTCAATCAACCGTGGCGCATCATGACCCATCGGCCGCCGGAACTGGGTATGCCGGTTCTGATCAATGCAGGTCGGTATAACGGAGACCTGTGCGCGGGTGGTTGTAGACACGCAGGTTGATCACTGACTCAATGGGTTTTCCCAAGAGGAGAGCAGGCGTTGGCGCAGCGTTCGGTAGGGGCGCTTCTTGATCCCGCTTTACCCGGCCGCCAGAGGTGAGCCGGCCTGGCCACCTTTCGCCATGTTCAGGGCGCTGCTGCTATCGATCTGGTACGATCTGTCGGACGTGAAGCTGGCTGAAGCGCTGGCCGACCGGGCCTTTTTCCGCCGCTTTTCCGGGTTCGCCGCGAACGAGACGACACCCGAGCGAACCGCTTTCGTTAGGTTTCGCAAGCTGCTCGTTGCTCACAACTTCGAACGTGGCTTGTTTGAAGTCGTGACGGCGCAGCTCAGGGCGAAGGCGGTGATGGTCAAGACCGGACCTTTGATCAATGCCACCATCATCGTGTCGGCCAGCGAGGACGACCGCCGGGTGAAGCACAAGGGAAAGCGGGCCGTGCACGGCTTCAAGGCCCACGTTGGCACCGATGCCGACACAGCGCTAATCGAGGAAGTCTCGGTCACCTCGGCCAACATCAACGATGGCAAGGCGCGCCCTGGAGCCTTGCCCGATAATCCCGGCGAGGTATTTGCCAACAATGCCTACCGCGGTGCTCACTTTTGCAATGCAGTCCTGGCAAAAGGCGGCGTCCCCCGGATCGTCGCGACCGGAAATGTGGGGACGCGACGAGCAGGAAACGCTGCGTAAGCTTCACGAGTGGAATCAACCCAACCATCGCGTACGCGGCCGGATCGAAAAGATCTTCGGAACGTGGAAGCGCTCCTACGGCCTGCGCCTAATGCGATGGCGAGGCCTCCCCAAAGCTGCCGCCTTAGGTCCACCTCACCGCCATCGCCTACAACCTCAAGCGCATGATGAACATTCTCGCTGTGGCCTGAGACGCGCCGACTGCTTCAGAGAGCTGGGCGGCGACGACACCGGCTACACAATCCGTGAAACACATCATTCCAGCGCTATACAACCACCCCGGCGCAGGTCTCATTAGTCCCGATTGAAGCGGCCGCCGCGCCCACTTCGCAGTCCTCGGCCAAGGACCGGCTGCTCCATATCGCCGGTGTCGCCCTTGTTACGATTGATTCTGCTGGCGCCCGCGTTGATCGTGCGCGGAGTGGCAACGATGACATCGGCGGCTTGGGCGAGGGCAGCGAATTCATAATCGGGCCCGGCTTCAGCTGGGATGCGACGAAGCAGGTCTTCCACGTTCGATGCGATACCATGCGAGGCATTGTCGAGTGCACCAAATGGTTGTCCTTAGCAGATGCGGCGATAGGGCGATAAACTTCTTATATGGACCGAGCTCGCTCGATTGCGCCAGGCAAGTGCTTGTGCGCCTGCAACACCCCGCTTATGCGTTGGACGTGGACCAGGGAAGGTTCGGAGGGCACATGTCGACGCAATTTTCCGCAGTTCTGGTCACCGGAGCCGCAGGCTTCATCGGTGCGGCGCTCGCGGACCAGCTGATGGCGCGCGGGCAGACCGTGATCGGCATCGACAATCTCAACGACTACTACCCCGTCCAGCTCAAGCGCGACCGCTTGGCGCAACTCGACGCGCGTTTCGGTAACAAGTTCACCTTCCTTGAACTCGATTTTGCCGACGACGCGGCGCTGGGCCGGGCGCTCGCCGGGCGCGAGTTCGACGCTATCGTTCACCTAGGTGCCCAGGCCGGGGTGCGGTACTCGCTAGAAAACCCGCATGCTTATGTGCGCTCGAACCTTGCGGGCCACGTCAACATGCTCGAACTCGGGCGCGCGCGACAGACACCGCACCTAGTCTATGCCAGCTCCAGTTCCGTCTACGGCGGCAACGAGAAGCTGCCCTTCGCAGTCGAGGACCGCACCGATCACCCCGTCTCGCTCTACGCCGCCACCAAGCGTGCGGACGAACTGATGAGCGAGACTTACGCCCACTTGTTCCGCCTGCCGCAAACGGGCTTGCGCTTCTTCACCGTTTACGGGCCCTGGGGCCGGCCAGACATGGCGCTCTGGATGTTCACCGAGAAGGTGCTCGCCGGCAAGACGATCCCGGTGTTCAACAACGGCCAGATGCAGCGTGATTTCACCTACATCGACGATATCGTTGCCGGCGTGATCGCCTGCCTTGACCGGCCGCCGGCAGACAATGGCGCGGTTAAACCAGGTGGCAGTACCAAGCCGCATGCCGTCTACAACATCGGCAACAATCGCTCCGAGAAGCTGATGCGAATGATCGAGGTGCTGGAAGAGGCCTGCGGGCGCAAGGCCGAGCTGCAGATGCTTCCCATGCAGCCCGGGGACGTGCCCGCGACTTACGCCGACATCAGCGCCATCGCCCGTGACACTGGATACACGCCGACCACCCCAATTGACGTCGGAGTGCCGCGGTTCGTTGAGTGGTACAGGGCATATACGGGGACTTGAGCTTCGGGAGCAAAGGGACTGCCGCCCCTTACGTTGAGCCCAGGACTACGTGACCGCTCCTCAGATACTTCCTCCTAGAGAGGGCAACAGCTGCCGCAGGCGAGAGAGGCGGGAGCGCAGTCCATGGCGCAACGCTTCGTTGCGACCCGTACCGGTTTGCCGCCGCCCAGGCCGCTTCGACCAGTATCGCGCGGGCGTGGCTGCGACCGGACTTGCGGATGCGTCCGTGGTGGGCGGTACCGAGACCCGACTAACGAACCCGCGGGTTGAGACCGAAGTAGCTCACCAGCTTTCGGCGGACTCGAGAAGCGCCTGATATCAGCGATCGCGGCGACAAGGCCAGTGGCGACCGTCAGGTTGACGCCGGTGATCATGCTCAGCCGTGCACCCGAGGCGTCGTCGAGTGCTTCACCGGCGATCTCCTTGTCGAGGGCAGCCAGGCAGATGCGTCCATCCTCAAGGAAGGCGGTGAACGCGGGTCCTTGAGCATGTAGTCGATGGCCTTGGCGACATCGGACGAGCGTGAAAGGCTCGAACGCTGCTCGGCCATCCAGGACCGCAGATCGGCGAGCACAGGACCCGCGTGCTGCTCGCGGGCAACCTGCCGCTGGAGGGCGCTCTGGCCCATGACGGTGCGCTCGACCGCAAAGATAACGATGCGGCGCACGGCCTCGACAGCAAGCGGCGCGATCACCGGGAGCCCTTGCGGCGCTTCTTAAGCTGAGATGCGGCATCAGCCAACTCGAAGAAGTGGCGTCGCGCATGCCCCCAGCACAAGGCCCGCTTCAATGGCTCGGGCTGACGATCCTGCCGGAACAGTCCATTGTAGCCCGCATAGGCATCTGCCTGGAGGATACCACGATAGCTCTGCAGGTGAGCGCCAGCACCGCGGCTTTCTCGGGCTCGCTGTATGTGCGCCGGCCCTCGGTACGAGTGATGAGCTCGATCCTCTCCAATCTCCTAACCTCCTTCTAGACTCCAGAAGCAGACCTGAGGCCTCGTCAATCGCAGCTACGGTCGATCGCGCAACACGTGCAGGACCGGACGCTTACCAGCTATCAAACGCGATCCGCTTTGGCTGCGCTCGGTCCCGCTGTGAACGCCGCAAGCGCCCTCACATGCGCAAGGTCTTTCACCTCGGCGGCGGTCGGTGGTGGGACGCTGATCCTTGTCGCTGGCGAGACGATCACGGCAGGGTCATCAAAGTTGGCGGGGCATTGCTTCAGGAGGTCCGCAGCACATATGTGGTTCTCGCCTGCGCTCACCTGAACCATAACCCAACCGACAATGATCCGGCCAACCTCGCAGCCCTATGTCAGCGTTGCCACATGCGACACGACGCGAAGGAACATCGTTGGTAGCGTTGGTGGAATGCTTTTCGACACCGCGGGGTGCGAGATCTGTTCTGTGATCCGCAAACCTTGCGTCTCGAATATCTTGATCGCGGTCAAGCCCAGGCTATAATATCTAGAAGTTGTGATGCCCGCTCTCAGCCAAGATGATAATACTTGTTATGTTAAATCAGCCATGGACCTTAGTCGGGTTCAGTCACTTGCCTGAAGTGTGTCGCTTGGCAAGCGCGGTGACGGATTTACGTCTCTAGCGTGTCTGTGACAACAGCTAAGAGACGTCCGCTAACCGATCGCGTCATCATAGCCCGCTCTCTTTATCGAGAGATTTGCCCCGCTTGATCTAGCTGAGTGTCTAGAGGCAGGCGAGTGCTGCCGGCGTCATCGACGCGCCCAAGGTCGGGCGTATGCCGATGCCTCGTTCAGACGATGGCGACTTCAAAGTCGCGCAGCACCTGCGCCAATCCCCTCGCCCGCGTGAGCGGAGCGATGCCAGTGCAGGCAAGCGCCGGCACGGCGCGATCGTAGATGGCAAGATTGTGCTCACCGTTGAGGCGTGACGGATAGATGATCCCGTCGATTGCTGCCGGATGGTCGTGGAAGGCGACTGACCATACCCGGGCGAGCGACTGCTTCGCACCGCGAACAACGTCGCTGGGGATCCCCATCTTAACTGGGCCGTCGCGGCGCAGATCGAGCAGCTTTAAGTCGCGTGTCGGCGCGATCGCGCCGACCACTCGCCCGGTGAGCAGCTTGCCAGCCATCGGGAACATGCCGACGACATTGTCGCGGTCGTCGCGCAGGATCGCTTCGAGGAAGCAAACCTTCAGCGACGAGCCGATATAGAGAACGCCGAAACGACCCGCGTCAACGCGGCGCCGAGGATCGCTGAACCGGCTCCTGCCCTTCCCAAAGCCGAGGGGGTCGGGGAAGCTCGACAGCCAGATGCGCCGATAGGACATACCCGCCGGGATGATCGCGATGTCGAGGGTGGCACCTGCAAAGGCGGCCGTCGGCGCACGCTTCATTCAGGCAAACGTGCCCTGTGCGATGCCGCGGGCGGTCTCAACGACCGCCTCGTCCTGCCGCCGGCCGAGCGCCTCCCAACCGGTCAGACCCTCGAATTCGGCGTGTCGTTGCGCGAGCAGGCGGTAAACCTCCCACGGATCGCCATCGAGAATGTTGAACAACGTGGGCAGAACACTGAAGGGTCGCCCGTCCTCCCCCACCTGCCAGACTGGATAGCGATAGCCTCGGGTCGCGCCCTGGAGCGCGAGTACCTGGTGCGTCTTGCGACGGCTGTTGACCGTCTCGCGCGTCATCTTGAGGTGGGCCGCGAAGGCATCGGCGCTCAGCATGTCGGCACCGGCGAGGATCTCGGCGACGGCATGGCGACCACGCTCGCGCGCCTCGTCGAGCGCCACGTCGAGCTCAGCGGCCTCGTCCGCGCCCATCTCGAGGGCACCGGCCGTCGGCGACGGCGTCTGCAGCGGGTCGCCAAACGCCTGCACGATCCGCGGTTCGCCGTTGGGTTCGACCTCGACCACGAATTGCAGCGCCGTGCCGGCATTGCGGCTCTCGAACGCCGCAGCGCGCAGCGCATCGAGCACAATGGCGACCGAGTTGGTCGGCATCGCCAGCGAGCGTCCGATCTCCTTCGGGAGCGGCGCATGCTTCGCCTGCTTGACGGTGAGAAACTGACCGGTGTGGGCATTACGCATCGTGAAGTGCTTGGCCCGGCGCCGTTCCGTCCGGCGGCTCTTCGTGGCAACGTCGCTCATGTCGTCAATGTGGGCAGTCTCGTCAGGTTCGTCAAGGTCGATATGATCCACTTGCGCTGCCCTGTTGATCGCTCTCACGAGAACCTAGATGGGAGACGTTCACCAGCAACCATAGCGGTAGCCTTACGATGAACGATCCCGTCCGCCCTGCCCATCTAGATCTCGAGGGCTGTGCGATAGCCGCGATAGTTCAAGCCAGCCTGGGCGGGTATGAGGTCGTGCTCGGCACGTCCGGTCGCTGCCGCTTCTGCGGCACCGCCGATCCGCAAGCCTTCCGCAACGTCGCACACACCGTGCCGGAAGCGTTCGGCAACAAGTGGGTGACCTCGCTCGACGAATGCGACGCCTGTAACTCACGCGTCGGTAGTTTTGACGATGTGCTGGCCAAGAGCCTCGCCCGCTATGTCGGCGAACAGCGACGGTCGCTTTGGTATGGCCAAGGACGCGGCAGGCACCCGTCGCTACGAACCATGGCGCACCGTCGATCATCACGCTCGAATCTGGCGGTCCCCTAAGGCGAACAGGGGGTGCGGGCCTTAGGACGTCGACTGAGCATCGCCGCACTGACGCAAACGCCTTTCAGTACTTTGCAAGGCCCTCAGGAAGTCCGCCGACGCGATAGCCAGTGGGTACGCCTTGGCCGACACCGCCTGCGGCTGAAGGGAACGGCATGTCACCTTCTATCTGGCCGACGGCGAAGCCGTTTAGCCAAGCGGAACGGAATGAGGATCGGGCATGATTAAACGGGCAGGCAGCCACAGTGCTGCGGCGATCTAAACCTGCAAGTCGTCCATTACAGAACGCATCATCGAGACGCTCGAACTCGCTGCTCTTGCTCATATGCACCCCACCATTGCAACATGCAGCGAAAAGGTTAATGACTTCTCGCCATTGTTTGCCGGCACGACGGGGTAGTCGATCAGGGCAGTCATTCCCGGCTTCCTGGTCCATGTGACCCCGTGCGGGGAGTGTCGGCCGTAAGTGAACCCTTTCTCGTGTCCTAGGAGCTGCGCGGCCTCAAGCTCAGACAAACCCGTTGCGATCATGTAATGGCCCGTTGGGCTTACTGAAGGCGGTCGCGTTCACGTAAAACTTGTTTGCGTCCGCAAGCGGCTCGGTCAGCGGGATCAGCATAAGCCAAGTTTACGTCCTGGCCGTCCATATCAGTGCCAGCGTCCGGCCGAGGTACGTCTCGGCTAATTCTGGTATTCCAAATCAGAGCGTCACCGCCGCGCCTTCAACAGGGCCACCGGCCTCCTCGCGTACGGCAGGATGCAATGCGCATCAGCACCTCTCAAAGATTGACATACTACGTAGTTGCCCGATCCTTGCAATTAGCTATGTTTCCGCGCGTCGCGGATACAAATGATCTCGTCTCCAGGTCGCTCGAGTTCGCAGCCTTATGTCTAATATTTGTACCCTTCGACGCCAACCTTACCCGGCGACGGACACGCACGAAGAGGTGATGGCAGAACGGCTCGGCCCTATAGCAGCTGTTCTGAGGAGCCCATGCAATCATCGCACCCCAGGGCGCCTGCCGAATGCAACGCTACCTGATCTCGCCTTTCGTGAAGGGCCTTCCGCGATCGCGCGTGATGGAAAACTTACCAGTCTCACCTTTGTCGACCCGAACAGCGAATCGGCGCTGGCGATGACACTAGCTGCCATGGCCGATCCAGGCGGGCCGATCGCTGCAGATCCCGAAAGCCTCTCGGTCTTCGCCCTCGCCGATCGTCTGGCCGTCAGTGACATCCCCGTCTTGATTAACGGCCCGACCGGAACCGGCAAGGAAGTGCTCAGCCGCTTCATCCACGCGCGCTCAAAGCGTGCTGCCGGGCCTTTCATCGCCGTTAACTGTGCCGCTATGCCCGAACACATGCTCGAGGCCATGCTGTTCGGCCACCAGAAGGGCGCTTTCACCGGTGCGACCGGCGCCAGCGAAGGCTTCATGCGTGCGGCCGACGGCGGTACCTTGCTGCTGGACGAGATCGCCGAGCTGCCGCTCTCGCTCCAGGCCAAGCTGCTGCGCGCGCTGCAGGAGCAGGAAGTGGTGCCGATCGGCGCGACCAAGCCGATCCCGGTCGATATCCGCGTGATCGCCTGCGCCAACCGCGACCTGCCGACCGAAGTCGCCGAGGGCCGGTTCCGCGCCGACCTTTATTATCGCCTCAACGTGTTCCCGCTGTCGCTGCGCCCGCTGCGTGAGCGCGCGGACGACATCGCCCCGCTCGCCTTCGGCATGGCGTTGCGCCATGCGCCCAACCCGGCGCGGGTGCCCTGCTTCAACAAAGCCGCGCTCGCCATGCTCAAGATCCACGCCTGGCCGGGTAACGTGCGCGAGCTGGAGAACGTGGTACGGCGCGCACTCCTGCTCGCCGGCGAATCGGGCACCATCACCCCCGACGATATCGTGTTCGACAGCCCGGCTCGCCTGGTGAACGTGCCGCCCTCGTCTACAACGCCTGCCGAGATGATCGAAGCCGAGCCCGCCGCCCGCAAGCTGTCGAGCGTCGTGCAGCTCTCCGAAGCGCGCGCGATCATCGACACGCTGGAAGCCTGCGGCGGTAACCGCCTCCAGGCCGCTCGCGAACTCGGCATCTCCGAGCGCACCCTTCGCTATCGCCTGGCATCGTTCCGTGACGCCGGCATCGAGATCAGCCGCGCCCCGGCGGGTGGCCGTCGATGAGCGCGATCTCCGGCATCGGCGGCGCCGCGCCCGGCGTCCAGCAGATCATGGCGCTGCGCCAGCAGATCATGGACCGCAACCAGGTACTGCAGCAGCTTCACGCCCCACAGGGCGCTGGTCAAGTCGCCAACACGCAAGCAGCTCCGGCTCAGAACTTCGCCGACGCGTTTAAGACGGCGGTTGATGGCGTCAACGCCACGCAGCTGAAGGCGGAAGGCATCTCCGAAGCCTACCAGCGCGGCGAGGTGACCGACGTCGCCAAAGTCATGCTGGCCCGCCAGGAAGCCGGCGTTGCCTTCGAAGCGACTCTGCAGGTCCGCAACAAGCTGCTCAGCGCCTACCAAGACATCATGCGGATGGGAGTGTGATAGCTGACTGGAGCGAGGAATGCTTGCGGCAGCCAGAAGGGCGTCGACGTTTGATATTGTTTGATCGCGTCACGAGGTTACGGACGCATCCGAGCTGAGTTCCAGCGCTTAGAACTCGCGCGCGCAACCTCGCCCCGTGAGATCATTGTAAACGCGGAGTATCTGGGGCGGGCGTGAACTACCCACCTCTAAGTAGTGAGCGGCCCAGTGCTTGATAAAGCACGGTCTTGGGTTGCACGAGCCCCGGTCGCAGACGCCGACTGGATCTCAGCCTCCTCAAGGGCATGGGCTGCGCTCACAGTGATATTTCAGAGCTGGCGGTGGTGGGGCGACGGTCGCTCCGATGCGCAGCCGCGCACCGGATCCCGCACGACCATGCCGCCGAACTCTGGATCAGCCCCTCGCAAGCGAACGGTTGTAGCAGCGCCACAGCGCGATCTGTGCTCCCTTGAGAGCGCGCGAGCTTACCGCCGTCGTCCAAAGCCAGCGGACTTCGTTTGCACCCGCAAAAAGGGCGCCACTTACGCAGCGCCCTTTCTCACTCATGCTTCAAACGTTCGCCGGGGGAGCTGGCCTATGCTAGCTCGCGTCGGTTCAGGCGCTCATGCTTTAGTCGGTTCTGCTGCAGCTTTGTCGCGCGAAGGCCGGAAAGGCCGTCTCGCTCGACCGCGCGCTGCCAGGACACAAGTTCCTCGAGGGACAATTCATACCGTCGGCAGGCTTCGCTAGCGCTCAGCAGCCCACCTTCGACTGCCGCAACCACTTCAGCCTTGCGCCGGGCCACCCAACGAGTGGTGCCGTGATCCGGTAGTCGTTCTAGGGTCAGTCTTTCTCCAGCAGGTCCAACTACTTCGCGGATCGTCTTGTGGTCGATGTTTGCCAAGTTCATTCTCCCCAGAATGTAGCGTGGTTCATTTCCTGAGGCCTTTATGAGCTTCAATCCTTAACGAGAGTGTACCCAGGATAGTTAACAAAGGAGTTAACGGTGTGGGTTTCACGTCTGTGTGAAAGAATTTGAGGAAAGCTTTTGTGATCCGGTCTAAACCACAAAGGCTAATAGTGAAGTTGAAACGAGATGAACACTGGTTCATCTTCTAGTCTCGAGCGCACGCGTGGCGCGAGGTGTTGTCAGAGCGCTAAACGGGCCTGCCTCCTCGATGGTTCCCTGGTGAGTGGAAAAAAGTTTAGCCTCCTCAATCCTTTGGTAACAAAGCAATGGTATTAGCGACCTAAAGCCGCGCAGGGGCACAAGGTGGCTAGGGGTCGCACGGTGATTAAGACAACGCCGCAGATCGGCAGCTATGAGTACGCCACGCAAGAGGATCGGTCCGCGGATCGCGTGCGGGTGGCTATACCTGGGTACATCCGTCCTGTTGGAGGCAAGCGCCTGGCAACAACCACGCGTGACATCTCGTGCTCCGGCTTCGCTGCGATAGCAATTGCCCGCGTGGCCCCCGGAACCAAATGCTGGCTCACCCTGCCCGGCTTGCCCGCGTTCGAAGCCGACGTGATCTGGTGGGAAGGCGGTGTTGTGGGCTGTGCCTTCACTCAGTTGCTCTCCGCTGACGGCTGCGCTGCGCTCGTTGATCGCTGGCAGTGAACCCGGCCTCGGTTCGGCACTGAGCGGGCCGAAGGGCAGGCAAAAGGCTTGATACGAACCGAGGTAAGTTTAGTGGTAAGCGGCGCCTGCGGCGAAGCTCAAGGCATGTCTGCCACGTGCTCGAGGAGCTTCGTTGCTCGTCGCTACCCGACTCTACTTTCCAGTTCTCGCGGCTATCGCAGCACTCTCCATCTTCATATCTCCTTCAAGGGTTGACGGTAGACGTGGCGCGACAAAGAATATGGTCGCCGTAACGATGAAGTCGAAGTTTCTCCTACGCGCCAGGAACTTGCGCGAGTTTTTACAGCAGTTCCGCCGGGACCAGCGTGGGAACACGTTCCTCGTCGTTGCAGCTTGCTTGATTCCTATGCTCGCGGTGATCGGCGGCGGTATCGACATAAGCCGCGGCTATCTGGCGCGTACCCGCTTGCAGCAAGCCTGCGACTCGGGCGTGCTAGCGACGCGCAAGAAGATCGGCGGCACCGTCATCACAACCGGCATCATACCTACAGACGCAAACGCGGCGGGCACCCGCTTCTTCAACCTGAACTTCCAGGATGGAGCTTACGGCACCACAGACCGGGCGTTCGCAATGACGCTCGCCTCCGACTACACCATCAACGGCTCTGCCAGCGTGAGCGTGCCGACTTCGGTCATGAAGCTATTCAGCGTCGATATCCTGCCGGTATCTGTGAACTGCTCGGCCCAGTTCCACTACGCCAACACCGACATTATGATGGTGCTCGACGTCACGGGATCGATGAACGACACCAACTCTGGCGATACTAGCAGCAAGATTTCGGTGCTGCGTCAAACGGTGAAGGACTTTTACGCCTCCATCGAGAGCAACAAGACGCAGGGCACCCGTATCCGCTACGGCTTCGTGCCCTACTCGACAAACGTCAACGTGGGATACTTGCTCAAATCGGCCTGGGTTGCCGACACCAGCGATCTCGAAAGCCGTAGCCAGGTGAGCACGGGATCCGGCTATAAGTGGCGCTACAAGACCGAGACGGTCAATGTCAGCAGCCTTAAGTCGGGAAGCAGCAGCAACCTGCCTAAGGGCACCTCGCTGAACATGAAGATCGGTGGGACCGCATCCTCCCCGACGCAGGTTGCGGTGCCTTTTGACGGCTGCATCGAAGAGCGCAAGACGTACGTCATCAACGACTACAACAACGTTGATCTGACCAAGGCACGCGACCTCGACATCGATGCCGTACCCGACAGCAGCAATCCCGACACGCAGTGGCACATCATGCTGCGCGATGTGTCGTTCTTGCGCGCCTACACGATCACCCAGAACTGGAACGGCAGCCTGAGCATCAGCGGTTCGTGGCAGGGAAAAGGCTCCGGATACGAGGACTCAAACACCAACTACACGGCCGCCGACTCTGTAGGTCTGGCAGCATGCCCAGCTGAGGCGCGTAAGCTTGCCGAGATGACCTCGACTGAGGTTGCAGCTTACGTCAACAGCCTGGTTGCCGCTGGCAGTACCTACCACGACATCGGCATGATCTGGGGCGGGCGCCTGATCTCACCCACAGGCATCTTCGCCAGCGAGAACGGCGACGTAAATGGCCGGCCCAGCATGCGCCACTTGATCTTCCTAACCGATGGCGACACGGCCCCGCTTGAATATTCCTACGGGACCTACGGTGTCGAACCCCTCTCGCAGCGGCGGTGGAACTCAAGTTCCAGTTACAACTTGACGCAAACGGTCGAGAACCGGTTCACCTATGCGTGCAACCAGGTGAAGAACAAGAACGTCACTGTCTGGGTTATTGGCTTCGGCACCAACGTAACAGACCTAATGAAGAACTGCGCGGGATCGGGTCACTGGTTCCAGGCCGCAAACGCCACCCAGCTCAGCAATGCTTTTGCTGCGATCGCCGCTTCAATCGGAGACCTTCGGATCATCCAATAGGCGTCAGGCTTAACTATCCGCTGCTCCGATGTTGGATAAGCCATTCGCTTTGGCGGAAAAGCTTCTAAACAGTACTTGTATAGGTGCTGATAAGAAACACCGGTGCCCTCCCTTAGCTCGGGGAGCGGAGTTGTTTTGCATTTGGTGCTTGCAACCGTCGCTTGTACTGCGACCCTTGTGCGTCCCTCGTTAACGCGTCGCTGCAAGGTCGGCTTGTTCCAGTCCATTACTCGCTTGCCATGGCCAGTAAGCCGGTGATTTTGGATTGGCGACGCTTGCAGCTGAGGATGCAGCCAGTACGTTGCAGCCGAGCTGCTGTTCTAAACAGGCTACACGCGATCAGGCTATGGTTGCTCGATCTAAGATTGAGCCCGCCACCACGCCCGATTGCTACTGTGATTGCCTATTCCAAGAGTCACCTGACGTCTTCCGCGCAGCCTTGAGCCGCTCAGCCTGGATCTTCTCAGCCATCGCCTTCGCCTTCGACATCGATGTCAGATCATCTCGCTGACGGATCTCGCGAAAGCTCATAATGGTTTCGCTTAGGGGTGGATTTTGATGACTGTTGCTCATACGGTTGTCTACCGCAGCTCATCTGACAAATGGTAAAGCGTTCCTCTCGCTAACACTCACCCAACCCAGCATGCCTGAACGCTATAGGTAGCCGATGCTCGACTTGTCTCGGGAAATCTGAACAGCGGGTGTAGGTGGATTGCCGATTTGGCAGCGGCCATGCTGGCCATGAGCAGGACGTAAGATGAGCGACGACCCAGTCGGAATCACAGCCCGGCGTTCGAGGCGGTGGTAGCGTTGGCTGCCGAGAGAGGCGGGAAACGCACATCGCCTCGACAGAGCAGCTCGGCATCAGCCGCGGCACCATGACCGATTTTTTCGAGCTCACTCTTGAGAAGTATGACGCTTCCGGCGGCAAGCTGCCGCTCAAGGGCAACGTCATTACAGGTTGTTGATCAGACAGTGCATCCCGTGACCGGATGGTGCACGCGGGCACGCAGTTACCGTTCTTGCCGCTGCACACAAATCCAAAGAAGATGGCTTGACGCGGATGCAAGCCTCCGACGGATGAAGGTAGAGCTTGTCAGTGCTACGCCGCTTCATTCATGCAGGCAGGGCTGCACGTTCCTTTGGTCTCATGCCTATCGCTTGCCCACGCGAGCATCTTCGCGTGCGCGGCGCTCATTGGACGACCGAAAAGATAACCCTGACCAAAACCGAAGCCCAGCTTCTGGGCAGTCTGCGCTGCATGAATCGTTTCAATCCCCTCAGCGGTGACGGGAAGGTTCATCGCTCGTGCCAGGCCCGCCACTGCAGTGGATATCTTCAGACTATCCGGATTGTCGAATGTGCGCACGAACGACGAGTCGAGCTTCAAGCTGTCGAACGCCAATTCGTGCAGCTGGGAAAGGCTCGAGTGCCCTTTACCGAAATCGTCCAATGCCACTCTAATGCCGGAATTGCGGAATGCGTTGATCACCTCGGCTGCACGGGCACGGTCGCCGATAACTGCAGTTTCGGTGATTTCCATCACCAATCGGTGTGGAGCGAGCCCCTCCTTCGCCAAAATCGACATCACGCGTGGGCCGATCCATTCGTCGCCCAGCAGCAATGGGGAAAGGTTCACCGACACTGAGACATCGGACGGCCATTCTCGGGCCGCCCTACATGCCTGGAGCAGCACCTGGTTCGTCAATTCCGAGATGATGCCAGCTTCTTCTGCGAGAGGGATAAACTGGTCTGGCGCCACTGGGCCGCGCAAAGGATGTGTCCAGCGCGCGAGTGCCTCAAAGGAGGTGGTACGATTTTCCTCGAAGCAGTGGATGGGTTGATAGTGAACGTCAATCTGTCCAATCTGAACTGCGATGCGCAGATCGGCTTCCATCTGAGCGCGATCCTGCAGCCACCGATCCATGTCATCATCGAAGAAACGGAAGGTGTTCCGTCCGGATCGCTTGGCCTCATACATAGCGATATCGGCTTTTCGTAGAAGGTCGGACACCTGCGTGCCGTCACGTCCATACCGGGACAAGCCGATGCTAACGCCAATCGTCAGGCGGCGACCGTCGATGTCGAACGGCCGGGCCAAAGTTCTGATAGCCTCGGCCGCGAACTCGTCGGCCGATCCGTCCTCGCCAAGTTCCACCACGATCACGAACTCGTCACCTCCCAGTCGGGCGGGTTTGGCATTATGGCTCACGCAGAGCGCGCGCAGCCTGTTAGCGACCTCAACCAGCAAGAGATCCCCTACTTCGTGGCCATGTATGTCGTTGATCGGTTTGAACCGGTCGAGGTCCATCAGCATCAACGCCACGTTGACGGGTTGGCTGCCGGGTTCGATTACGCCGCGCAAAAGTTTGGTACGCAGGTTACGGCGATTTGGCAGTGTGGTGAGCGCGTCATGCTCGGCCAACTCAATGGCCTCTCGCTCGGAGCGTTCCCTTTTCACGACCTCCTCGAGTGCCTGCTCGAGTTCTGCGTTGGATTGTTTCAGCTCATAGTTGACGGCACTGATCCGGCGCCGGCCAAGCAACGCCAGGCCTAGGCCACCACCAAGGGCTGCAAGCGCAAGAGTGCCGGTCGCGCAAGCCCAGATCAACGCGACACGTTGAAAGTGCGTCTTGCGTCTGAGCCGATCGGAATTGAGCTTCGCGATACGCAGGTTCTGATTGGCATAGTCGAACTGGGCGGCCAGCAAGGCATTCTGCGCATCAAGGCTAGCCTTGACTGACTTGTCCTTCAACCTGGTCGATAACTCCTGCTGCTCGAGCGCTGAATCTGTATCGCCCAACTCCTTAAAGACTAAGAAGGCTAGCTCATGAATCCTGCGATCACCTAGCGCTGCGTCGCGGCCTTTTACCATGCCGATGGCGCGGTTGATCAAATCGCGGCCGACGGGATGATTATCAAGAGCCGTCGCCAGCAAGGCACTGACTGCAAGATGATATTCGCTGGTAGGGGTGCTTTTGGCCAAGACGTCCGCGCGTGCGTTTACTCGTCTCGCCTCCTTCAGGTCACGCGCGTCAAGCAGAAGCTGCGTGTCGCTATCCAACAGTTCCATTTCCAAGGACGGCATAGCCGCCTGCCGGGCAAGCAGTGCGCCTGCCGCGTACTCGGTATGCGCATCCGAGCGCCGCCCTGTGTCGGAATAGATGCTCCCTAGCGTCCCGTGAATGGTAGCGAGGAGAGCGGGTTCTTCTTGGTAGACTGCTGCCGCTTGCTGGATGTACCGCGCTCCGCGAACAGGATCGTTCGCTCTCATGTAAAGACTGCCAAGGTCCTGCAGAGTGATGGACTGGCTCCTCCTGTTTCCGAGGCGCTGAAATATGTGAAAAGCGCCTTGGTAACCGCGGATGGCCAAGGCCGGGGAGCCTGACTCTTCGTCGAGCGAGGCAACGCTCACCGTTACGTCCGCCAATGTTTGCTGGTCGCTCGCTTGAAGGGCGAGTTTGCGGGCGCGCTGCAGCCGTTCGCGTGCGGCTGCGAAATGCAGCTGCCGGGTCGCAGCTTCGCCAGCCATCCAGTGGAGCTTCGCAAGTGCGACTGTTCGTGCAAGGCTCGACGGCAGCAATCTTAGACGAGCTTCGTAGGTCCGTGCCATAGGTTCAACCTTGGCTGGATCCTCCATCATGGTGTGCCGTGCGCCACGGATCATCTCGTCCGCAAGCACGGTAGCAGCTGAGGTCATGCCGGCATCAGATCTGCTCTGCGCGCTCGCCTTCCCGTGGAGCGCCAGCAGAAGCATTGTGCAAACCAACGTCCTCAAGGCGGAGGCCATGAGGTATCCCTCCTTTTTCCTACCTCAAGTGCGGCGTCATCTTGCCACCGGCGGTATGGCTATACCGCCCTTGCGATCGTCTCTGATCCTAGCCGTCAATGCGCAGCCAATTGACAACCTGTAGCGGCCGAAAGTTAAGCCCTCCCCAACACTGAGCGGCTTGTGGGCAGATCGGCAATCATCCTAGAACGCGCTCGCTTTCACCCTTTCTGACTGGTGAAGCTTTCATCCCGCATGAGCCCAGCTGCGTGCGAGGCGGTCCTATTGGCAGCGGTTGGAAGCGCGGCGCAGCCAGAGTACCCGGCACGCAGCAGGTCATTACCGAAATCGCTAAGTCATTCCTAGAGCCGATCGGCTCCTTGTACCGCCTCAGGACAAGCTCGCGAGATCGACTCCGCTCGATCACTGGGGTGCGATCTTGGCCGTTTTCGCAAAGCTTCCCGACCGGTGCAGTTCCCCTGCGCCTTTCTCATGAGGGCTACTTGCCAAGCACCTGACAGCATGCCGAAAAGTAAGCCCTTGTCCGATTTAACGCTTTCACAACGGCACAGGACCTATGCGCATCAGGGGCAAGGGATATACCATGGGTCGCGTTACTTTCGTTCTGGAGCATCAGCACAACGTACTTCTAGTCGTCGTGTCAGTCATGGTGTTCATCTCCTCATGCCTCGTCGGCTTCGGCGGGATCGACAACGCCTTACGCGAACCGTCTCAAAGGCGCTTATGTGTGGCGCTTTCAGCTGTTGCGACCGGCTTCGGAATCTGGGCATCGTACTTCGTGGGTATGCTGGTCTATGACCCGGGCGTCGATCTGCTCTTCGACGTTCCAACAACTATCCTGTCAGCATGTGTCCCTGTGGGCTTGGCCGCGTTGGGGTGGACACTTGCGCTCGATCGTCGGCCCTTGATGTCGCTCGTTGGCGGATCGGTCATCGGGGTAGGTGCAGCCGGCATGCCCTATCTTGGTACTTGGGCTCTGCGGATGCCCGCCCATATCGCCTGGCACCATGATCTGGTTGCGGCGTCGATTGCACTGAGCATCGGTCTCGCTGCGCTCGCCGTTTGGTACCACCGCCGCAAAGTGAACGCTGGCTTAGTCGCTTGGGAAGGTGGCACGCTGCTGACCCTTGCCATTTGCAGTGGCGATTTTCTCGTAAGAGCCGCAGCCGAAATACAGGTTCCTCCCGCTGCACCTCTCGCTGCAGCATGGACGATCGATCCGCCAACCTTGACGATCCTTCTGGTCGTCGTCGCCCTCGTGATCATGGGGGCCGGCATCAAGTTGATCACGGTACAAGATGGAACGAACCGGGGCGAGCTGACGCAAGCAAAGGATCGGGCAGTCTGGGCCGATGAGATCTTGCGCGGGGCCGAGGAGCGCGAGCGCCTGACGGCGGAGCTTAGACGCCAGGTGGAGATCACCGAGGCCGCGATCGAGCACATGCCGCAAGGACTGTCGATGTACGACGCCGACCACCGGCTTGTGATATGTAACCGGCGGTACGGCGAGCTCCATGGCATCCCCATGGAAATGCTCAAGCCGGGTGTCCACCTGGCCGATCTTTACGCGTACATGGTGGCCGAGGGAAAGCTTACGGCCGTGCCCGAAATGTCCGCCCAGGCGGCCGCGTTTGAGCCCGAGTGGGCCAACCAGCATGATGTCAAACTGCCCAACGGCCGCATCATCGAGTTCAGTCGGTGTATCCTGCCGAGCGGCGGTTGGGTCGCGACCCATGAGGATGTGACCGATGCACGCAAAGCAAGCGAGCAGATCGGCTACCTGGCAGCCCACGACACACTGACCGGGCTTCCGAACCGCGTGACCTTTGCCAGCAATCTGGAAGCGGTGGCCAAGAGCGGCAAGCCCTTTGCGCTCCATACGATCGATCTCGACCGCTTCAAGGAAGTGAACGATACCTTGGGCCATCCCATCGGGGACCATATCCTCAAAGGCGCAGCGAAACGCTTGCAGCGCCTTGTCGGGGCCAGCGACATCGTCACCCGCCTGGGAGGAGATGAGTTCGCGATCCTTCAACACCAGGTTGATGCGCAAGTGAGCCCGGACACGCTGGCGACAAGCATCGTGGGAAGCCTGAGCGAGCCTTTCCAATTCGAAGGTCACACGGTTTCGATCGGTGCTAGCGTTGGGATTTGCCGAGCGCCCGAGCACGGGAGCGAGGGCGACGACATCATGAAAAAGAGCGATCTGGCACTCTACCGTGCCAAGGAGGAAAGCCGCGGCACATATCGCTTCTTCGAGCCGGGCATGGATTCGCGCCTCAGCGAGCGTCGACAGCTGGAGGCCGATCTGAAGGAAGCGATCAGCGCCGGCCAATTTGAAGTCCATTATCAACCGCTGCTCGATACCACCAGGAATACTATAGGTTCGTTCGAGGCGTTGGTGCGCTGGCGGCACCCCACGCGAGGATTGCTCGCGCCGGGCGAGTTCATCGCCACTGCTGAAGAGAGCGGGCTCATCATCCCGATCGGGGAATGGGTCATGCGCCAAGCCTGTCAGGATGCGGCATCGTGGCCCAACGACATCAAGGTGGCGGTCAACCTCTCCCCCGCTCAATTCAAGCGTGGCGATCTTATTGCCATGGCCATGAGTGCGCTGACCGCGGCAGGGTTGCCGCCTCGGAGGTTGGAACTCGAGATTACCGAATCGGTCCTGCTGCATGACGAGGCATGGGTTCAATCAACGCTGGAAAAGCTCTCCGCTTTGGGCATCTCTATAGCGATGGACGATTTCGGCACCGGATATTCGAGCCTCAGCTACTTGCGATCGTTTCCATTCAACAAGATCAAGATCGATCGGAGCTTCGTTGCCGATCTCATCAACACCTCGGATGCGCTATCGATCGTTCAAGCGACTATTCAGTTATCCAAGAAACTTGGCATGCAAATTACCGCAGAGGGCGTTGAAAACGCCGAGCAGCTTGATCTCCTGGTCGCAGAAGGCTGCACTCAAGTTCAAGGATACCACATCAGCAGGCCCATCCCGGCGCAAGAGATCGTTTCATTGCTGACGAGGTACGGCGAGAACATGGGGGATTGCGTTACCGCGGCAGCAGCCTAGTTGCCCCTCAACGAGACAACCTGTTACTGCGACGCAAGCCAGGATGGATCGCGCCTAGGACGTTGCTACGGGCAGATCGGGCCGGCTGACAGCTTGAGTTGGATGGAAGAGGGCATCGCGAAAAGCTAAACGTCATCCGTACCCAAATCGCCGCCCGAACGACATAGCTAAGTTCCTGAACTACAAGAAGTTAGTTGCCCGCGCGGCGACCGCATATGCATAAGGCATAGGGTCAACAACGCTTCGACTTGCACTGGTCTAAACATGTGTTAGTCGGTGCAGGTGTTTAGAGGTTCTGCTCTTCAGCTTAGGCCCGAGTTGAAAGGTAATCTGGTCCGTTTGCGTCGCCCAGTGCCTGTCGATGCGGACGCCATCGTGGCTATACTTTCTGACTGGGAAGTTTCTCGGCATCTTTCTCTAATTCCCAATCCGTACACGCTTGCAGATGCTGTATTTTTTCTCGAGCACATCGTGTCGAACGAGTGGGTGTGGGCTGTCAACTTACCCGGCTCGGCCGCGCTGATCGGTGCGGTGAGCCTCATGCCTCGAGAGCGGCAGGATGTGGCTGAGCTAGGCTACTGGCTCTCGCCGGATTACTGGAACCAAGGCCTGATGACCGAGGCTGCGCTGTTGGTGATCTCGTACGGCTTCGAGGGGCTGGGCCTCACCGCGATCACCTCCGGGTGCTTCCAGGACAACACTGCCTCAGCCAGGGTGCTCGCCAAACTCGGCTTCGTTGAGACCAGACGAGTTAAGCGCCCGGGAGCCTTGGGGCACGACGACGTGAATTCGGTCGAGGTGATTTTGCAAGCGCCAGAATAATGGTCATAGCTGCGGCACAGCGCCGCGCCATCACTCGACCTTCATAGCAGCTGCGAGCTGCTTCTTGATTGTAGGGCCGCTCAGATGATCGTCGATCGATGAGTAGCCTTCCTGCTTCAGCCGGCGCCGGATATCGTCGATGCTCGTGCACGTACCGCTTCTGGCGAGGTCAAAGGCTCGGCTTACTGTTCCATCCTGCGTGCTCGCTATGTAGCTACGGACGCGATCTCATGTAAGATCTTGCAGTCATAGTAGTGCCGCAGCATCCGATATTGCTGCGGCGCGGATGACGATGCTGGGTGCTCTTCCACCCCAGCCTATCGGTGCGGAAGACGTGAGCGATGACCCAGACAGAACGAGACGCGATCATCATCAAGCTCCGGGCGAAGATCGGAGCGAAGGTCGAGAAGTTCGAGGACAATGTTGCGACGATATGGCCGACGATGAGCTTGGAGGAGCGTGAGCAGGCCAAGTGGATCGCCCAAGCATGCGTCGACTTGGATCCTTGGTTTTTGAAGTGATCAGGGAACTCAAGGAGCATTGCCCGCAAGCTCTGCGTCGAGATTAGATCGAGGCTTCATTAGATGACCTGATCCGCCGACCGGGCAGATGCCGGTTTGCAGCAAGCGGGCAATTGTTCGCTCGACGCTATACTGCAAGCAATTTGCAACGAATCGTTTTTATGGTGATCAGGTCGGTTCCGGATGCCGCTGGTGGAACACGTCACCAGCCCCGTGCGGAACCGGCACCCGCACTGCTGTAGTTAGTCGCACTTGCGCTTGCCTATCGGATGGCTGCCGGTGCTTGTGCCACGGGCGGGCTACGGACCTCGCGCCGTTGCGAGAGGTTCGATTTGACTCGCATGCCATCGATCCCGGTTGTCGCGCACCAGAGTTAACCCACATGAGTCACACAGCGCGATGTAGGCACCGTTTTTACCTCGAGCGATGGACACCAGCGAGGTTTTGTGTCGGCCAAGAGCGCACAAGATCGACATGCATGCATAACCCGTTTCTGGATGAGTTGTGCCATCCTCGCTTACCGCGCCTTCCGAGGTGACACTGACTCTCGGTGCTGCAGTCGATGACAATGCGAGCGATGCCTCGCAGTGGCTCGGTAGAAGGCCAGCGTCATCGATCAGTTCCCTGTTTAGCCCTGCGCGGCGGAACGTGCTCGTGATGTGCGCGTTTGCAGGCACGACGACGTTGCTGCAGCGTCCCCACTTTGCCGAAATCATCAGGGCGCCCCATGTCCGCAACTGCCGAAACCACCCGCACGCTCGTGGAAGCAGAAACCAAGGGGTTGAAGGCGCGCTCGCGCGATGGCGACAGTCTGGGGCACATCAGCACGCTTATGGTCGACAAGCGCTCAGGCCAGTCGACCTATGTCGTCCTGAGCCTTGGCGGGTTTCTCGGCATGAACAAGAGCTACTATCCGGTGCCATTCAGCCTTTTGGCCCATGATACCGCCAATGACGATTATGTGGTCACGATAGACCGGCGCGTGCTGGAAGGGGGCCCGAGCCGGACCAACAATGCGCCTGAGTTCAATCAGGCGTATGCCGATCGCGTGTCCAGCTACTACGGCACGGAGCCTACGCGGATCGCGTAAATTCCTGCCCGCTTGCAAGCTTGCGAATGGGAAGCCGCTGCCTGAGGGTCTCAGGCAGCGGCTCCTTGCTAAAGCTGCTTAGATTGGCGCGCCGGACGGGATGCTGGGCGCAGTAGCTGACTGCTCACCATTTGTTGCTGGTGCAACGTGCTCTTGAGCGGCAGCCACGAGGTCATCCTTCTTCTCGCGCGCCGCGCTCACCAGATTGTCGGCCTGCTCAGAAGCGACGTTGCGGGCCTTCTCACCGATGCTCCCGAGCGCCTGATGTTCAGCATCGCTCTCCGGTAGCAGGCTAC
>NZ_LR732492.1 GCF_902506425.1 Novosphingobium sp. 9U
CAGCGCGATAGTGGCGCGAACCGCCAAGTTCAAACGGCAAAAGGCCGGCGTCCCCTTGGGTGAACGCCGGCCTTGCTGCGTGGATATCGATTAGAACGCCAGATCGGCAAGTCCGACCGATGATCCTTCCTGGCTGTAAACGTAGTAGGTCATGCCGCCGTGGGTGACCGACCCATCAAATTCCAGGCCGCCGACCTGAGCACCGTTAAAGTCGATCGTCCCGAGATCCTCAGATACGCCTGCCAGGTTGATGGAACCGTGGTTGTCCAGCTTTGTGCTCGAAAGAGCGCTTGTGGTAACCAGCAGGTCGTTGCTGTCGAAGTTGTCGATCCGGTCGTCACCCAGATGGATGTCGAGCCCGGTGTCGTAGAAGAAGACCGCCTTCTTGGCAGCAGGCAGAGCCCCGCCCAGCGCATCGTCTCCGATTGTGCCTTCAATCGCACCCTTGGGCTTTACTGCCGCATTGGCGTAAACCGACAAGCCTGCCTCGTCCGTGCCGAGATAGCGCAGAGCGGATACTCCCGTTATCGTCACCTTGTCAGTGCCGCCCAGAGACAGCTTCGACTTGGAGAAGGCAATGAGGCCGTCGCCATTGCCGTCGGCCAGCATCCCTTTTAGCACCAGAACGTCGTCGCGCTCGAAATTGGTGATCTGGTCGGATCCTGACTTACCATCGTAGTCGAAAAAGAAGCTATTATGCCCTTTGACCCCGGTCAGCTTATCGGAGCTCGAGGCAGAGCCATCGAGCGTGCCGGCGCGCTGCACCAGATCCGAGTTGGGCAGGCTGAGGTTGGTCGATGGCGGTGCCTTGACGGTCACCGACACGGTAGCTGTCGACGATGCCTTACCGTCGGTGGCGGTGTAGGTGAAGCTGTCGGTGCCCGAGAAGCCCGCAGCAGCCTTGTAGACATAGTTGCCATCGGCTGCGAGCGTGACGGTGCCATTTGCAGGCCCGGACTTGAGCGCCGCGGTCAGTGCGTCCTTGTTGGCGTCAGTGTCATTCGCAAGGACGTTGCCGTTGCCTGTCTCACCAGAAACGATCGTCAGCGCATCGCTCTTTGCCTCAGGCG
>NZ_LR732493.1 GCF_902506425.1 Novosphingobium sp. 9U
CCAGGCTGGCGCCCCCTTGCGCGCGGCGGGCGTAGTATTCGGCCGCATCGTCGCCGGGCACGCCGCCTTCGCAGACTTCCAGGCCCATCGGCGGGAACACGAAGCGGTTGGGCAGCGTGAACTTGCCCAGCTGGAACGGCGTGAACAGGCCTGCGAAGCTGTCTCTTTGCATAAACCCTCATCTCGGCGATCCACATCGACGTGAGGCGCTCCAAAGGAACGCAGGCGGATCATCGACGAGGAAGCAACTACCGTCGTTTGAGCAGTCGCTCAATATCTTTTTTCAAGATTGTTGAGCAGTTGCTCAATCCAGCGAGGGCGCGTGTTTGCCAATGTCCCCTTCAAGCCGGCTCAGCATCGCGTCGACGAACGCGTAGACCGCTGGGTGCACATCAGTTGCGCCTAAAGCCTCCTCAGTCACCAGCGTGCGACTGACGGCGGCAATCAGGAAGGCGAGCACTTCAGGCGGCGGCGCTTCGGCCGCGGTTCCGGCGCGGTCGAGCGCGCCTGCCGCGACCATGGTATGGATCTTGCGCGTACGCTCGTTGGCGCGCGCCAGCTCGTTGCCGATCGCTTCGGAGTGGATCGACAAGGCGATGAACTCAATGGTTAGTCGCGTATCCGATTGCTTTAGCGACTGCTCCCACAAACTGCGCAGCGGCGTTGTCGAGGTCAGCGACTTCACTTGCCGCGCGAGGAAGTCCTCCTCGGCACGGCGGAACAAAGCCAAGAACAGGTTATCCATAGTGCCGAAATGATAGTGCACCAGCTGGGACTTCAGGCCCGCCACTTCGGCGACCCGGCGCGAGCTGACGGCAGCATAGCCTTCATCACACATGATCTTCTCGGTCGCGTCGAGGATTGCCTTCTTCGTGCCTGCGTTGTCGCTGTTACTGCGCTTTGCTGCCATGTTCGGTATCTGCCGCCTTTCGTCAGATTTGACATAGCGCGAAAAGGTAGATTAAGCGAGTGCACAAATTTATGCCGACTCGCTGCTCATGAAAGGGCGTGCGGTGAAGGAGAGGCCATGGGACTGCTAGAGGCGCATAGTGCGTTGGCTGGGAAGATCGCCATTGTCGTCGGAGGGGCCGCGGGGCACCTCGGCCGCGGCGCCTCGCTCGCATTGGCGCGGGCGGGCGTGGTGGTGATCTGCTGCGACAACGACCTTGACGGGGTCGCCGCAATCAAGGGCGAGGCGTCGGGGCTCCGCGGCACCGTGGAGGCGCACTATGCCGAAGTCGCCGATCCGGCATCGCTCGACGCCTTCTACGACATGCTTGAGGGCGAAGTCGGCGGTGCCGATATCCTCATCAACATGGCAGGCGGCGTGCGCCGCAGCCTGTTCGACCGGACCAGCCGCGAGGACCACGCGCGCGACGTGCGGCTGAACTATGGCTATGTCGTCGACAGCTGCCAGCGCGCCTTGCCGCTCCTGCGCAAGAGCGGCAACGGTGGCTCGATCGTCAACTTCACCACCATCGAGGCGCACCGCGGCGCTTCGACCTTCGCAGTCTACGCCGGTGGCAAGGCCGCAACTACCAATTTCAGCCGAGCGCTGGCAGTGGAGTTGGGCGCAGAGCAGATCCGGGTCAACTGCGTTGCCACCGACACCACCCTCGCCCGCGCATCCAACGCCGCTCTCGCGCCCGAGGACTTCGAGCGCCTGGCCGAGCTGGGCGAGGATGCGCTGGCCAAGTCAATCGAATTCTACGTGCCGCAGAAGCGACCACCTTCGGTGGATGACGTGATGAACGGCGTGCTGTTCCTGGCCAGCGACCTCAGCCGCGCAATTACCGGCACGACGCTCCACATCGACGGCGGCACGATCGCCTCGCTCGGCTTCATCGACTGGCCACACGGCGACAGTTTCATGCCAGCGCCGCTGGGCGGGACACTTAAGAAGCTGGTGGGCACCGATGGCTGAGGGCGAGCTGACGCTGCTGGGCGTCGCCAGCCCGAACGTGGTCAAGGTGGCGATCATGCTGGAGGAGCTCGCGCTCCCCTATCGACTGCAGCACGTCGAACTCTTCAAGTGCGAGCAGTTCACGCCCGAGTTCCTGGCCTTGAATCCTGCAGGCAAGGTGCCGGTGCTGCTCGATCCGGCGCTCGGCCGGCCGCTGGCGGAATCGGGCGCGATCCTGATCTGGCTTGGCGAGCGTTACGACGCCTTCCTTCCGACGACCGGGCCGGAGCGATACGAGGTGCTGCAATGGCTGATGGTGCAGATGTCGGCGATCGGGCCGATGCTGGGCCAATTCACCCACTTCTCGCTCCTGCCCAAGGGCACCGAGCCTTACGCCTACGGCCGCTATGCCGCGCTAGCGGACAAGCTTTACCGCCTGATCGAGGCCCGTGTAACTGGTCGCGAGTGGATCGCCGGCGATGCCTACTCGATCGCCGACATAGCGACGCTGCCCTGGGCCGAGTACTGCGAGCGGCACGGCTACACTTGGGATGCGTTCCCGGCTATGGCGCGCTGGCGCGACAAGCTGGCTGCGCGGCCCGCGGTCGAACGCGCGAAGGCGCGCGTCTTCGGCACGTTCGTCCCCGCGGCGGCAGAGACCCTTCGCACCGCGGCTGACCGCGATCTCGACCGCTTCTTCGGGCGGACTGAGGGCATGCCGGCCAAGGACTTCGGCGCGGTGCGCGGTATCAGCGTGCCCCAGGAGCGGAGCGAGGGATGAGCGTGCATCCGCGCTATCCGACAGTCTTCTCCCCGATCCGCCTGGGTCCGGTGGAACTGCCGAACCGCTACTATTTCTCGCCCCATGGCCTGCCGCTGACGGTGGGCCCGGGGCCATCCAACGACATGATCGCCTACTGCACCGAGCGCGTGCGGGACGGCGGCTGCGGCCTGGTGATCCTCAGTTGCACCGTGCACGATCGCGGCCGCCACGCCCAGCCCTGCCCCTATCCGCTCGAGAGCGTGCCCGCCTTCCGCGCCCTGGCCGATGCGGTGCACGCGGCGGGCGGCAAGATCTTCGCGCAGCTCTGGTACAACTGGAACGCTGCCGGGCACTGGCAGCCGTTCTCGCCGCCCGCGCCAATCCTCGCGCCCTCCTCTGCGCAATACGCCTATGGCGGCATGACCAGCGGCACCCATGCCATGACCCGGCGCGAGATCGCGCTGATGGACGATGCGCACCGCCAAGCGGTGAGCCACTTGCGCGAAGCGGGGTTCGACGGGGTCGAAATCCATGCCTCACACTCTGGTGTGCTCGAGCAGTTCCTCTCGCCCTACTTCAACCGGCGCGAGGACGAATACGGCGGCAGTCTCGCAAACCGCATGCGGCTGCTGTTCGAAACACTGCGAACCACGCGTGCCGCTGCAGGCTCCGAAATGGCAGTGGGCATGCGCTTCAACTGCGACGAGCTGGTCGAAGGTGGGCTGACCACCGATGACACGGCCGACATCCTGAGCCGCATCGCCGCGCAGGGATTGCTCGACTTCGTAGACCTCGACATCGCGATGGAGCCGCTGCAGCTGCAGTATGGAATGCCGACGGTGTTCGTCGAGGAGCACGTCTACAAGCCCTATGTCGAGAAGGTGCGCGGCGCCGCCGGGAGCGTGCCGGTCCTGAGCGTGCTGGGTCGCGTGACCCGCATGGCCGATGCCGAGGCGGCGCTGGCATCGGGGCTGTGCGACATGGTCGGCTCGACCCGCGAGCTGATCGCGGAGCCACGCTTCGTGCGCCACGCCTTCGACGGTAACGAGGCGCTGGGGCGCACCTGCATCGCCTGCAACTGGTGCTTGGGCGGCATGGCCGACGGCGCCTACGGCTGCGCCATTAACCCGGCAAGCTATCGCGAGCGCACATGGGGCGTGGACACGTTCGCGCCCGCGCCCCAACCTTCTCGCGTCGTGGTGGTCGGCGGGGGACCGGCCGGTCTGGAAGCGGCCCGCGTCGCCGCATTGCGCGGGCATCGCGTCACGATGTTCGAGGCGCGCGACGTTCTGGGCGGCGCGCTTGAAGTCTGGGCGCGGCTACCTGGCCGTGAGTTCTATCGTCACGCGCCGGACTGGTGGGAGCGCGAGCTGACCCGCCTCGGCGTCACCATGCGCAAGGGCGAGGCCGCCTCCGCCGATCTGGTGCTCGGGCTGGAACCCCAAGCAGTGGTCATCGCCACTGGCGCCGCGTTCAGCCGCGAGGGTCGCAGCGGACTGGTCGACCGCCCAATCCCCGGCGCCGATCGACCATCCGTGCACACGCCCGAGGATATTCTCGACAAGGGCCTACGCCCCACCGGTCGCGTGGTCGTGCTCGACGGCGAAGGCACCCATGCCAGCGCCGGCGTCGCCGAGCTGCTGGCGCGTGCCGGAGCCGAGGTCACGATGATTGGCTCTAGCTTCGCCCCCTTCTCCAGCCGCCTCGTCTTCGCCTTCGAGAGCGAGTTCGTGGCCAAGCGGCTTGCCGAGGCGGGCGTCACCTTCCGCGGCGCGACCTGGGTCCGAGCGATCGAAGAACGTGCGCTGACGCTGTTTGACGTGAATAGCGGGCGGGAGTCGGTGCTAGATGACATCGACGCTGTCGTGCTCGCCACCGGGCGCGCCTCGATTGACGGGCTGGCGCGAGAGCTGGAAGGCCGAGTGCCACAGCTCTTCACCGTCGGCGACGCGCTCGCGGTGCGCCCCTTCGCCACCGCCGCCTACGAGGGACACAAGTTCGCCCGCCTGATCGGCGAACCCGGCGCGCCCTGCAGCATCGCCGAAGCCTACTTCGCGGCGAACGATCCCGCGGTTTACCCCGCACCCGCTGAACGGGTGACGTGAGCGGTCGCGTGATAGCCGAATTCACAACCTGCACTCCAGAAGGAGCCGGCATGTACAAGGTCCTCCACTTCCTGAAGCGTAAGCCACATCTGACCCACGAACAGTTCCGCGACCATTTCGAGCGCTCGCACGCGCCGATGGCGTTGAAGTTCTGCGGCCATCTCTTCAGCGAGTACCGGCGCAATTACGTCAACATGGTCTACACAGGCGGCGACTCCCGCCAGGAGGACAGCGGCTATGGCATGCGGGAGTGGGAATGGGACCTCATCTCCGAGTGGATCCTGCCGAACGAGGAGGCGCTCCAGGAGATCTATCGGATCATGCAGGAACCGGACAAGGACGCACTGTTCTGGGCCGACGAGGACCGCTTCATTGATCGCCGCGCGACAGTGACCGTGCCTTGTGAAGTGCGAGATCTTGGAACCGCTTTCAATCCTCGAGGGACGGTGTTCGAGACGCCCTCGGGCGAGCCTTCATGGGACTAGATTGTATGGTACACCAGATCAGGGCTGCGACTGCGTGGCTGAGTCGAGCTTGGTACGTCGATGCAATAAGAAGCAGCCGACACCATCAGCTTTGAGCGGCTGGGCCCACAATCGGCGATGCGGCCGGACTAACGCGCTTCCCAAAAGCTACCGTTCATGCAGCTTTGCCGAGCAGATTGGAGGCGGCATGCAACGAGCACTGAACGGGAGAGATCGTGTGTTCTGGATGCCTGCAAGCTAGCGCGAGCGGCGACTCGCGCTACAGTAACTTGCCTATCACCCACATTCCGACAGCAAAGAGCACAAGCGCCGACCAACCGATTGAAGTCTTCTGCCACCCTCGCAGCTGCCAACGCGCCAAACAGCTCAGTTGCGGTCCAGGTGGATTTTGCGTTGGAGCCGAAGTAGCACTCTGAATGAGCCGCCCTGCGAGCTTGCGCCGAGATCACCGACACTCAACCGCGCGAAACGAGATCTTGAACGCCTCGCCCCGCCAGCATAGCGAAGCTCCGTGAGCCTGGCGCCCGTAGGAGATGATTGATGAACCCCAAAGCCTTTCTTCAGACCATGATCGCTCTGGCATCTGCATCGCTGGGCCTCGTGGCCGCTCTGGCGTGGAACGAGGCGATCAAAGCGACACTCGTTAGGCTCGGGCTCGGCGACAGCCTTTCGGGCCTCTATACCTACGCGATCATAGCGACCGTCATCGCTGTGGTGGTGCTGTTCTGGCTTGGTAGGCTGGCCTCTCGGGTCGGCGGCGAAGCAGCATTCCAACGCGAGGCTGAGGGCTGAGCACACGGGCGCTGGGGATCCCGTCACGAGAGCGGTCGACAAAACGGATGTAGGCTCGCCTGTGCTCGGCGCACTCGTTGGCGAGCAGCTGTGGGCTCGGCCGGATAAGCAGAGTAGCGCCCTCCTCGCTGATGCAAGTCGGAGTAGGTCAATGGTTTTAGGTAGCTCGAGCCCCGATCGCGACCGGAACGCAGCGATCTATGTTTCGGTCATCGATGGCGCGACCTTTGCCGAGCTTGCCGTGCGCTACGGGATCAGCAGAGGCCGTGTCCAAAAAGCCTACGCTCGCGAGCGCACGAACGCTTGGGAGGCGCGACGACAAGGAGAGACCAGCTATCTTGATCGTCCCATACCGGCGGATGTCTGAAGGCGGGCTATTCCCGCACCTTGATCAAGACAACAGCGATGTTGGTCGTGAGTAACCGACCGAGGCCCGGCGACGCCTCAGTCCACCTTCTCCAAGGCGCCGCCGGCGACCTCAAGGTCTTTGCCGAAGCCTTGGACTGTGTTGCAGGCTGTGAGGGCAAGACAACCTGTGATGAGAGCGAATGTGATGATGTGGCGGCCCAATGTTCTTGCTCCATTGTAGGTTTACGAACAGCGGTGTGCAGCAGACCGCATTCCACGCGTATGAACGAGCGCCAACGAGCACGGTTCGGCTGCGTCGCGTGAGAAAGAGGCGCCCCAGCAAAGACCGGGGCGCCTGAGGTGGTTACATGGGGTGTAACTGGGCGCCACCTAACCTTCACATGTTGAGCAGGCAACTCGCTGTTTCCACAGAGTTCTTTATCTTGGCGGGGAACCTTCAAGCGCTCGGCGGAACTAATGCGCAAAGCTGTGGTTGGAGGGACATGACCGCCGAGATCGATGACCTTGAAACACGAATGCGCCAAGCGGCCAAGGCGACGGACTTTGAATTGGCACGCAGTCTGCGCGACCAAATCAACCTCATCCGCGGTGGCGCACCGCCCAACGAAGCAGCAGCGGCTGACACGGGCGGACTGACACGGCAGCAGAACGGCTCAATGGGCTTGGGAACAAGCCAGTCGAAGCTCATGCCACCAACCGGCTGGAAACCGGCTAAGAAGCCTGATCTTATGACCTCGAACCAATCCCGGAAGCGGCGCTGAGCCGGCACACTTTGAGGCCTGAGTGGCGCTTTCTTCTTGGTGGCATGCTGATGCTTGCAGCTCTGGTGCTGCTGATCATCACGAGTAAGTGGTGGGCCAGCCCGCCGCCGCTATAGCTCTAACGAGCAACGAGGATGAGACGTGATCGACTGGAAGCGAATACCAAAGGCCGGGCCCGGCTGGCCGTTCGACGATCAGCTAGTACTCTTAGCCGTGCCGCACAGGGTTGGCGCCGCATGGGGCGGCGGCCTCGATCGGGGCGAACCGTTCTCCATCCATATCGCAAGGTGGGAGTACGAGAAAGGGAGGTGGGTGACCAACGAGAGCGATGACGAGGCAGGAGGCGTGTTATGGCTCGATCAGAACGCCCCATCTTACTGGGCCGCGATCAACCCGCCAGGCAGCAGATCCTGACTTGAGCGTACATGCCGGGTTGATAGAGCCTTAACCGGACAGGAGCCAAGGTGGTCTCCAGAGGTGGACATGGGCAGCAATCAAAGGTCATATAGGCGACCAAGATTGACGGTGGTTCGGCCCCGCTCTGCGAAGCCTAACTGGCTGACGATCGCCGGCGCCCTCGGTGGGGCGATCCTTCTCGGTGGAGCACTAGGTGCCGCCTCAGTCCATGCTCCACAGGGCAGCAAAGGCGCCTATGGCGAGGCGATCAGCGGCTGCACCGTTACCGATGGAGATACGATCCGGTGTGGAGACGAACGCATTCGCCTGCTCGGCATCGATGCGCCCGAAAGGCCGGGCCACTGCCGCGTCGGCCGCGACTGCGTTGACGGCGATCCGTACGCCTCCGCCTCCAACCTAGCTGCCGCTCTGACAGGTCAGCTCACGATCAATCGCGTTGGCGAGGATCATTATGGGCGCACTCTAGCCCTCGTCGCTGGCAGCCAGGGCGATCTGTCTTGCTGGCAGCTCAAGCACAAGCAGGTGGTTTACAAGTTGAAGTGGGATGACGGCTTTAGGGTAGCGCGCGCTTTTCCTCGCGAGTTGTCTTAGCGGCCACCGAGCAGACGGGTTGCGGCTTGTAGATGCAGCCGTGCAGAGAGAAGCTAAACCAAGTTTCCGTAGGTCGCCCGGCCTATCTCCATCGACGATGCTCCAGCTCTACTTTACGGCTACCTAAACCGCGTCCAGTCAGGCAAGCGGCTCGAGCGTGAAGCACAGCGCAACGTTGAGTTGATGTGGTTAAAAGTCAAGTGCGCAGCCATTTCATAGTTCTGTGCCGGCACTTGGGGCTATTCACGCGATTTTCGAGCGGCTCAGGTCGCAACATTATGAGGGTGCCCGAGGGAATAGGGACCAGATCAGCTTCAAAAGCGTGTGCAGGCTGCTGGGGATGACGGCGGCTCGATATCGAGAACCGGCGACGATGCAAACAGAGCCTCAGAACTGCCGTGGCATCACCATGTTATTCCTAATTTTTTTGCTGGGAAAGCCGACGGTTCGGAGTATTCTTATGCATCAGCTTTGCAGCCGGGAGGGGTGAATGGTTGGTACCGCAAAGGTCTTGAGAATAGCGGAGAGGGTCGCCGGCCATTTTTCCGATAACCTTTATCTCCGCATTCGCTTTCGCCGGAGGTTCGGGTGGTGGCCCAATGTGCACCGCCCAAAAACCTTTAACGAACATCTATTGCGCTATAGATTTCGTTCGAAATCGGACCCCAGATTGCCCCTCCTTGCCGACAAAATCGGTGCTAAGAGGATCGTTGCGATGAAGATCGGTGAACACCACCTCATCCCGACGATTTGGAGCGGTCCGTGCTTGCCTCCGCGCGCAGAACGCAACTGGCCTAAACCCTACGTGCTGAAGGCAGCGCATCGGTCCGGCGCAACAATCATCGTGCATGACGAGGAAGTCGAGAACTGGGACGCGATCGAGGCAAAGTGCTCAAACTGGCTGGCCAAGCCGTTTGGCGTGATGGGACGAGAATGGCATTATGCCAAGATCGCGCCGATGTTGCTTGTCGACCGTGCATCGGCCGGCCCGGCGTCCCGCCGCACGATCTGAAGGTTTTCTGCTTTCATGGGAAAGCGCATCTCATCAACGTCATTCAAGACCGCTTCGGCGAGGTTAGATCCAATTCCTTCGACGTAAACTGGAATCTTCTGCCCTTCGTTTTCAACAAGAAGAGGGGAACGGAAATTCCAGACCGGCCAGACAACCTGCATGAGTTGCTCCGGATCGCGGAAAAGCTGGCGCACGGCTTCGAGTATGTGAGTGTCGGTCTCTACAATGTGGATGGTCGCATATACTTCGGGGAAATGACATTCACGACCGCTAACGGCAATGGCCGGTTCAATCCGCACTCGGGCGACGTTATGGTTGGGCGCCTTTGGCAGCAAAGCGAGGCTGCCTTGTCCATATCAGAAAAGGTTTGATCGGATTCGTGAGCACGAGGCGGCGCATGCCTGCCAAAGTAAAGCAAACTCTCTGCAAACTGGCTACAATTTGACCAGGCTTATCTTCCACGAGCGCCGGCATTTCTATCGTCGATCTTCAGCTACCCAGGCCTATAAGGTTCCAGTTCTTTGCAGGTCCCCAGCTGCGTTCGCGTACGCTGTAAAGACTAGGACAAGATATTGAAAACGAAAAACTCTATTATGTCGATTTCAAGAAACGGCGTTTCGAAGATCGTCAAGGAGGTAACTCGGGGGAAATCTCCAACGATTAGATCGGCCGTACGCACGTAGGCAGACCAACTTACCTATGGCGGCTAATTTCGTCCTTCTCGGTAATGGTGAGTAGACGTTTGCTCGATGTTTGGCGATCCGTAAAAACGATCTAAATCGGTTAAGGTATGTAGCAGGCACCATCACTCCACTAGACAGAAGACTTTCTAAGATTAGGGTGCGGTCCTCTGCAGCCCTCGCGATCAGTAAGGCTTGCTTCTTCCGTCTAGCATTCAGGGTAGATCGATCGCGATACGCAACCTCCAGTTTACTATGGGAACCTCCGAATAAATTGTTGCTGTGCTGTCTGTACAGAACCAGTTCGCTATCCAGTAGCCTCACCTCGCCCATGTTAGCTGCAATGAACGCGATCCGCCGATCATGACCCATTTGTTCAGCAGGGCTGAAGTGGCTAATTGAGCTCTGCCAAAGGTCGGCATACTGATTTATGCTCGACCTAAAAGTCTGCGAGAAGCCATATATCAGAGGCCACGGCCCGGCAGCGAATATGTCCTGTTGGTCGAGCCCCGGTGCCGTATCGAACCGATCGCCCTGGTCGCCGTTCTCACCGATTAGGCGGGCCTGATGTGCAACCAACATGACACTTGGATCGGCGAAGTGCGGCAGAACTCTAGCCAACTTGTCGGGCCGCCAAATATCATCCTGATCACAAGTCTCCCTCGCAGAGAGAAGCAGCCTTCATGAAATTTGCACGGAAACCTAATCTAACATCATTTCTATATAACCGGACAGGAAACCTTGCATTTTCGACAAACTGCTCTAGTATAATAAACGTTTTATCCGTCGAAACATCATCACAGACGACGAGTTCATGTGGAGCCAAAACTTGCTCATTTAACGACTGCAATTGCTCGGATATAAAACGCTCACCGTTGCATGTGGCCAAGGCGATCGAGATACGACACGAATTCAAGCTACCGGCGGTGCGATCGCTTTCGATTTCCGATGATTGCTGCATACTGACCTCGGATATGTATTCCATATCTGAGGCCTTGTTAAGCTGCGCATGCGGCTGACCCGCTTGCTTGCACCGGACCTCGCCGGCAGATATCAACCCGAATCTGTTCCACCACAGCCGCATTGTCTCATGACAAAAAGCGATCCGCGCTTGAACAACATATCCTCGACGTTCCGCCAACTGAGCGGAAAATTAACATACATCTGCACTACCGGCCGGATCGCCTTAGGCGAAGACTAGAAGTACCGAAACGGACTGGCAGGCTTGCGAAGACGGGCATTTAGCGCCCCACAGTGCCCTGCTTACCAGCCAGTGCACTTGGTCTGACAAAGCTTTTGAGCGCGTTTAGCCCCGCAGCCGCGTCGTCGACGGTCTTCTTGGCGAAGAAGTCAGGGCGGTAGTCGAAGGTGTGCTCCATACCCATGAGCAGGACGTGCTCATGGATCAGCACGCGCCCCAGATCGTCCAGGGGAACAGCACCCCGTGCGGTCTGGACCTCGGCCTTCGGACCGCGATGCCGACTTCGCCGAAATGACCGCCTGACTGGAAGTGCCGGATGGCGTCGGCAAGACGGGTAAGCGGAAATATTCGGTCGAGCACCGGGTGAATGGCGTGCGCATCGATCGCGCGGACCATCTCGACTTGATCGCTACGGCTGCCCACGGTCACGCCTTGCAGGCGCAGGCGCTTGGCCTGCGCGACGGCAAAGGGCGTCGCGTCCGTCTCGAACTCGGCAATGGCGCCGATGATCGCCACGTGGGCGCCGGTCAGCGCTGCGAGGAAGCTCTGGCGCATGGTGTTCGGTCCACCGACTTCGATCAGATGCTCCACGCCCAGGCCGCCCGTCAGGTCGAGCACGGCCTGTGCCCACTCGGGCGCGTGGACGTGATCGATCACGTGATCCGCGCCCAAAGCGCTCAACCGCGCCAGCTTGGCCGGCGAGGAACTGGTTGCGATCACCGTCGCGCCCGCCGCCTTGGCGAACTGCAGCGCGAACAGCGAGACGCCTCCGGTACCCTGCACAAGCACCCGGTCGCCGGGCTTTACCTGGCCATCGGTCATCACCGCACGCCAGGCGGTGACACCGGCGCAAGTCAGCGTTGCGGCCTCCTCATGCGAGAGGTTGGCGGGAGCGCGGGTGAAGTGCGTGGGCGGCCGCGTCACGTCCTCGCAGGCGAAACCATCGGCCGGACCTCCCGGAGTGTTGTCGAGCTGCGCCCGGTCGATGTGCCCTGCAAGCCACTTGGGGTCAAAGGTGGTGACGACGCGGTCCCTAGGCGTGAACTCGGTCACGCCCTGGCCCACCTCGATCACCTCGCCCGCACCGTCGGACAACGGGATCAGACCTTTCTGGTGCCGGCAAAACGCCGTTGATCACCAAAATGTCCCGGTAGTTCAGCGATGCGGCACGCACCCGCACCTTGATCTCGCCGGACGCCGGCGATCAAGCCGGTGCCTCGTCCAGGTGCAAGGCGTCGAGGCCTGCGGGCTTGCCCAGACGCATCGCCTTCATGTTCCGCAAGCCTCCCTTTGCGCCTGCCCTCAGCGGAACTTGGCGCCAAAATCGAACCCGTAGGTCAGCGGCGAGTTCCAGACCGCGCCCATGCCCAGCTCGTTGAACAACACCTGCGTCTGGTAGCGCTTGTTGGTGGCGTTGTCGCCAAAGACCGCCACCGTGTACTGTTCGGACGGATCGGTCCACTGTTCCCGCAGCGACAGCAGTCCGTAGGCCTTTAGCGGAACTGCTGTTCCAGGTCGAAGTAGAAGCTCGAAGTGTAGTAGACGTTGCCCGACAGCATCAGCCTGTCACCGCCCAGATCGACCGAGCGGCTGCGCCTTGCGAACGTGGGCAGACTTCGGGGATTGCTCGGGGTTTTTCGCGCGCCAGCGCGATAGATTGGAGCTAAGCACGGCATCGACGACGGTACGGCACCGCACGATGAACGACCGTTCATCGGCGGTGCAGATGCGAGTATAGCTGCGGTGCGACCCGAAGGACTCGTAAGAGCCCTTGCAACTATGCGGCGGCGATCGTCATTCACTGATCGCCGCCGTCCCCTTGAAAGGGGCCAGTACCTGGAACAATGACGAAGGGGCGAGTTGCCCCCAGGATAGTACAGCCCGGACATCATCGGCGCTCGGCAGGCGGCAGGAAGGCTTACGTAGCGGGTGGGTCACCCGGTCAAGCGCCCGGGTACCATCAGGATACGTGTGAGAGACCGCTTTATTTGCAGCATTCGCCCGGCCTTGTTCCGTGGCTAGTCCTCGACGGGAGCGGCGCGCTGCTGATGGGCACGGACCAGGTATGGACGTAACCTCCCACAGTGCGCGCGAGCACCGGACTTCTGTGACGTTCGGGCGCGTGACATCCTTTTCTGTCGGAAATCAGTCTGGGCCAAGGACGCCACTCGCTAAATCATGGCTTGTGACAAGCGACGGATTCGCGGTAACTAGCCCAAACTAGCGCATTTCGAAGAACCCTGTCGCGGTCTGCCCATAGCGTCGCATCGCCCACTCGCGTACGGAAAAGGCCTACGTAGGACGAGGCAAGCGCCGTCCCGACGGCATTGCGGCGCCTAGAACACGTCTGTCGCGCGGCGCGAGTGCGGCACCCACGTAGGCCGCTGTGATGCTTCGGACGGCAAGGCCGACGAGCACAGTTCGAGATTGGGCGCTGTTCTCATTTTGTCACCTCCCATCTTGGCCGCGGCAAGGGCGGCAATCCCGGCCGCGATCAGCGGCTTCAGCATAAGCGTCTGTAAAGGCAGATCAGCTGGGACATCGCTCTGGCGTGTGGCCGTGGCGATCACCGCCAACAGTGTCATAGCGCACTGCCCGGCGACCAAGCCGATGAGAAAGGAACGTAACATAGGCGTTACCGCGATGAGGCAACTCTCACGGCATTGAGCAATCTCTGTTATTTCGGGCTGCCGCCTCACAGGAAATTGAAGTCAGATTGCGAACCCTTTGCCGCAATTTATAGATCCCTCTCACCAATCGCGGAGATCATTTGTGGCCGTTTGGCCTGCCCGCTCGTTACGGAGCTTTGGCCGTAGTTTATTTGATTGGGAACGTAATCGATGTGTGGCCCTCCCCCCTAAATCGTTCGCTGCGCGTGACGTGCTGCGACGTTCATGAGTGCGTGGATAGATATAGGTTAAAAGTGGCGCGGCGGCATTGTCCTCGCAGAAGCTCATCGGCTCGAAGTAAAGCGCCCCGGTTGGTCTCAGGCTTATTGCGCCCCACCATGTCTGCGGAACTATCTGCATTGCATCGGCTTCTTCTTATGCAATCGTCGAAAGGACGGAACTATGCAAAATCAGGATAATCGTGCAGGCGGCGGCCTGCGGGACGAATTAAGCGAGGACACCGGCAGGTTGACCGGCGCTGCCGCCGATCGGCTGCGGTCCGAAGCAGACAGCCGAAAGGGGGAGGTCGCAGATCAGGCACGCGCAGTGTCCTCGGCGTTGGGCAGCGTAGCCGATGGCCTTGGTAGCGACGCGCCCAGCTGGGTGAAGTCCGCGCTTGAAAAGGGCGCCAGGTCGATTGAACAGCTGGCACAGTCGGTTGAAGGTAAGGACTCTCGCGAGCTCATGAGGGACGTGCAGCAGTTTGCACGTCAGCGGCCTGGAAGCTTTCTTGCAGGGTGTGCGCTGCTTGGTTTCGCGGCCTCGCGCGTGTTCAAGGCCGGTGGCACCCAGAGCGGTCAGGCGCCCTCGAACTTCGACCAACAGGCACCATCTGCGACGGAGTCTTTCGCAACGTATCCGGTCGAGGGGTCCGGCGCAGCAACACCGACGAGCTTCACCAGCGATGGCGGCGCCGCAAGTCCCGTTTCCCCGCAGACCATGGGGACCTCGCTATGAACAACGACCCAGCACCTTTCCCCGGCGGTGCTTCACGCACTGGAACAGCGTCCGCGCAGACCCAGGACAACATCGTCGATCTGGTCCGGCAGCTCACCAGCCAAGGGTCGCACCTCGCTGAGCAGCAGCTTCAGCTCATCCTCGCGGAGGTCCGCGAGACCACTAACGATCTAAAGGTCGCCGTCGCTGGGATGCTCGGCGCGGCCGTGGTGGGCATTGCCGGTCTCGGCGTGGTCCTGATGGGGCTCGCCTATCTGCTCGGCGACGCCATCGAGAACCTTGGACTCGCTACGCTGATCGTAGGCGTGGTGACCCTCGTAGTCGCAGCCATTCTTTACGCCGGCGCACGCAAGAAGATGAACGCTGCGCACCTCTCGCCAGAACGGAGCCGCAGGACGCTTGAGCGTACACCTGACGCCGTACGCGGCGAACTTACTCCCGGAGCATAAGACATGACCGATCAAACTTACCAAGATCCTGCGGAGATCGAGCGCGACATCCGGCAGACTCAGGAACAAATGAGCCGCACGGTCGACGCTATAGGCGATCAACTCACGCCCCGCAATTTGCTCAATGCGTTGCTGGACAAGGCAGACAGTAACAACGTCGACGCGCGTATGTTGCTCGATGGAGCGCGCCGCAACCCGCTCGCGCTGGCCATGATCGCAGGCGGCGCAATCTGGCTGGTGAGCGACAACGACGCCAAGCTGCCCAAGTTCGAACGACACAAGAGCGAGCCAAATCCATCGTTCGGCGTCGATCCGCATCATCGCGACTACGTATCGCACATGGAGCGTGTCGAAGAGCGCGATGGCGAGGACTACGCCAGCTACCAGCGCCGTCGTGATGCTGCACGCGCCAATTACTTCATGATCGAGCGCGCTCATGACGATGATGACCACAGCTTCCGCGACAAGCTTGACAAGGCGGCCGACGCGTTCCGCAATCGCCGGCACGCATGGTCTGACAGTGCTGCGCAGGCGGGCAAATCTATGGCGAGCGGCAGCAGCGCCGCTGCTGGAGCCGCAGTCGGCAAGGGTCAGCAGCTCTACAGCAACAACCCGCTGATCGGCGGCCTTGTGGCGGCAGCCGCTGGCGCGTTCCTTGGAAGCCTGCTTCCGGAGAGCGAAGCTGAACAGCAGGCGCTTGGGAGCGTCGGCGAGAAAGCGCGCAACGTCGCGTCAGAGCAGGCCGACCACCTGATGAGCGCGGCACGCGAGAAGAAGGACGACCTGATCGCCGCAGCAGAGGAGCACGTCGCGTCCCCAGGTGCCGGTGAGCAAGCGCCCAATGCACCTAATGCCCAGTCCGTCACATCCTTCTGAGCAGCCGCAAGAAAACAGCCGCCGCCCATGCCAATCAGGCGGCGGCATTCTCGTGACCCAAGCCGCACCCGGTGCGTTCAGGCGCTTGCCACGTTACGCGATACGCGTGACCTCGGTCCCAAAGTAGCTCGAGACCCGATCGGCATACGACTGGTTGAAGTCGGGAGCGTTGTTGGCCCAACTCGGCCCACCCTCGAGCACTCGCCGATCAATGGTGACGACATACTCGTCGTTCGCGCCGTCGTAGCCCAGCAGGCTGAATGGGACGGGATAGTAGCTCTTGTTCAAGCCGAGGAAGCCGCCGAGGCTCAGCACCGCATAGGTCGATTGGCCCGAACGCTTGTCGACCATCAAAGCGCTTATGTGGCCCAGGTTGTCGCCGTCACGCGTACGCACCTTCAGGTTTGACGTCTGGGCTTCAACGAGCGTCGGAGTGGCTTCGGCGGCTGCAGACATAGGCGCTCCTGCATGTTTTCAGACGAGATTAGGGACGCAAACATTCCCTCCGTTTCGGAACGCACTAGCTGCCTGCTCCGTTCCGAGCTGGTGAACGGCAGGCGCGCGCGCCTCGTGAAGCCTGAGGATCACGGCTCGACTCCAGCGGGTGGAAAGAGCCAAAAAATCGCGAGAACAGGTTATGCTGCAATGTCGATATTCTGCGTTCTTGCCGACACAAACCCTCGGCGGTCTCTATAGGTCGGGATATGGATGGACTGCACCACTCTATGTGAGTCGTGCGGAGTTCCCTAGTGCGTGACAGCCATAATCGATGGCGCGCGCGCCAGAGCAACGGTCGGTTGCGCGTCGGCCGGCTGCTTTTTCCATTAGAGTAGCGTAGCTTGGCAGGTGTTAGGTCACCGTTGATCCACGCCCTCGCTGATGATGATGTTGCGACCCGCTTCTTTCGCCCGATAAAGTCGCGCGTCCGCGGCAGCGGCGATCAACGAGTTTGGACCGTGTCCTCCCGCGATGCCGGCTGAAAAGCTTACGAGGCCCAGGGGCTGTTCCGTTTCCCTGACTCTGAAGCGTTTCTGAGACAGAGAGCGTCGTGCAGCCTCGATGATCGCCGCCGCCTCTTCTATGGGCGTCATCTGAAAGACGGCCACGAACTCCTCGCCGCCCCATCGCGCTACAACTCCCTTGCCCTGGCATGCATCGCTTAGAACTTTTGCCACGGCGGCCAGTACTCTGTCACCGGCGGCATGGCCGTGATTGTCGTTGATCCGCTTGAAGCGATCGATGTCGCAGAAGGCCAGAACTCTCGGCTCATTCGCCTCCTCTAGCTTCGCCAGGATCGCATCAATAGCGCGGCGGTTTGGTAGCTGCGTCAACGCGTCGATGTTTGCGTCCGTCCGAGCCGCGTCGAGATCCTGTCGCAGGCGATCAGTTTCAGCGGCAGCCGCCGCAAGATCCCGCTCTGCGTTTGCTGCGAGAGCAATCATAGATGCGATGATAGGCCTGAGATCAGCGAGACCATCTCCGAGCCTGCCCATGCCGGCCGAGAGGTCCTGTCCGAATTGGGCGGTTGCGAGGGTCTGGCTGCTCGTGATGTCTGCAAGCTTGAGCATCTGGTGGCGCAGCGCAGCGGCGGCATTCTCCGGATCTAGAGCAGCCGCGCCGCTACCTCCGAGACCGTGGCGCGAAATAATGTCGTCTGTGGCCTCCTGCGTTAGGCGCAGTCCGTCCTCGATCAGCGCGGCGATCTCCTTTGCAGGTGCCCCGCCAGGTGCTGTCACGAAGCAGTACGCTAGGGTGTAGTTTGGCGGGGTGGGATCTAGTCTCTGCTTTTCCAAAAACGACAGCGCTTCAGACGCAATCCGCTTTGCAACTCGTGCCACCATCACCTCTAGAAATCGATCCGATGAAGGGCTCGCCCATAAAGGCTGACCCGCTACGCCGGCGCTGGCATCTACGCTCTTGTGAGGAAGATCAAGGCTCTGCAAGCGCGTTAGGAACACTTGCCCAGACACGCGGGCCCACGCTTTGCGCAGCGGCTCAGCGCTCTTGTATTGCCAAGCGGATGCAAAGCGGCAATCCCGTAAGCGGTAGCGCCAAGGATGATCGGTCTGGCGTAGGGGCGACCTAGACCTTGCAGCGCAAGCGCTGCAGCAAACATGCATTTGAAACCGACCATGACACTGATGGCCGCAAGCCCGCACAACATTGTAGTCAGCGCAACGCCGCCAAAGTTTGCAAAGTCCTCTTTCACAACAATGGGCGTCTCCCCGCAGCGCTAGTGATTAGGCGGTCTGCGGCCAGGCGTAGAGCACCGTCATTATGGTGATGCCCACCATAATCCAAAGGGCGCAGGTCAGGCCCAGGAGGATGGCGAGGCGATGCGGAACATGAGGCTTTTGTTCTTCTTCTGCAGGCTCGAAAGCTTCGACGAGCCGCTGCTGAAACGCACGGGCATGAACCAAGCTGGTGTCCAAGGCCAGCTCAAGTACGTCGGCGTGATCAACCGTCGGATCGACGTCGAGCCGTGCCCAACTAAGCTGTGCCGTCTGTTGTTGTGCCATCCCGCGCCCTCCGTTTTTATGAGCGCGAATTAGCGGACAGCCGCCTACAGACGGACGTACGAAGTTGGTTACGGTCGCACTAACAGGCGATGGCATCTCGCGCGCCTGAGGTTTGGCACCGCCCAGAGCCAAGCCTTCAATCAGCTGGACAGAAAGTGGCGCCTCAGCCGAAGCTGAAGCTGAAGCTGAAGCGCCTGCAAGTCGGGTTCGCGTGGATCAAACCAGCGGCGTACTCCCTTGTTCCATCTGGTAGTCGAGTTTCGGCAACTTGGTGCACGGAAGGTTCGCGCATCTGCCTGTCGGTGCAATTCTAGTAAGGGGAGAATACCAGCGTTCATGATGGATCACCGGCCCTCTCCCAACCGGCCTTGGCACTGTAGATTGCGCGAAGAACTTCCGTTTCAATATGATTGGCCGCGTTGGCCTCATCGATCGTCCGAACGGCACCCAGACCACGCAATCCTACAAGTGTCGCCCGGCCCTGCTCGACCGTGACGTAGCGCTCGGCCGCGCCATAGCAGGCGATCAGGCCATCGCCGACCTTGATCGAAATGACTGGCCGGCCCTTCCATAGCGTGAGGCATGTCTCTTTGGACCTCATCTTCAACGTCGCGATCAGAAGGCGATCCGGGCGCATCGTCAGCCGCGGGAGAAGCTGCCAGGAAGAGACTTGCACGACCCTCACCTGGCGATACTCGCCGCCTATGGCGACGTTCTGTCTTTGGACCGGCGCACGTCAGAAGACCTGCTGTGCGTTCGGCGTAAAGAGCCGGTCATCGGCGCGCTGATCGGCGAGGTCCGTAACGTATCCGTCATCGAGGCGCTGCTGAATTAGCAGTGATGGCCAGACGGTTCATAGGTCCACATCCTTGCTAAGTGATGCCGGCGGCATGTCAGCGTTGGCTAGCGCATTTCGTTCATCAGATTAGATAATCGGCATTAGAGATCGCGGTGATTCCCATAAGGGCTGCAATAAGATCGTGCTGACCGGCATGATCAAAATATACGTTCAAGCCTACACTGGAGGATTGTACGGCAATGGATCCGCCAGAGATTTTGTCAAATAGGGCTCGAAAATCAAGTTTGTCTTGTCCGCGAGCGAAGTCCTTAATTACATCGATTCCATCGTCCAGCCCTGAAAAGGCGAACACATCTTTACCGCCGCCTCCTGTGAGGACATCATTGCCGCCGCCGCCCACGATCCAGTCGGCACCGTCGCCGCCTGTTATGCGGTTTGCATCGGCGTTGCCCTCGATTTCCACCCCGCTGCTGTTCTTGATAACGGCATTCTCCACGCCCGCTGAAAGCTCGAAACTGCGTGCAGTAACTTCCACCGTGTCGATCCCGCCCTTTGCGTACTCGTTGATGACATCGCGAACATCATCAACAACGTAGGTGTCGCTCCCTGCTCCACCAGACATGATATCCGCGCCAGCGCCGCCATCAATGCGATCGTTCCCCGCACTTCCTGTCATCCAGTCGGCCTGCTTGGTAGCGCCGCCGACATCATTGGCCCAGCCTGCAGAGGCTTGGGCGAGGGCTTGGAGATTGTCGAACAAGAACTGCTTAGGTGTGAGGCTCGCCACGGTGGTATTATATAGCGTAAGTATCTGATCATTGCCCATATCGAGAACTGCATTAGCGCCGACCTGGGTAAAGCTGGCCTTTAGTTCTTGAAAGGTACTGAATTGAACGCCTGACAAAGCAACACGATCATCCGCATTGAGGTCCCTGATGGTGTCAGACCCATCATGTTGTCCAATGATGAAGAGATCAGCGCCCGCGCCTCCAGTTAGAACGTCTTGGCCGGCGCCTCCTATTATTACGTCACTGCCGTTGCCGCCAGTGAGCTTGTTATCGCTTACGTTTCCGATCGCTGCCGCACCCTCAGCGGTCTTGATGATCAGGTTCTCGACATTATCGCTCAGAAAGTATCGTGTGTCGAAAAGCTCGACGGTGTCGACCCCTCCGTTTTTGGCCTCGGACAACACGTCCTTGTACCCAGAGACAACATAGGTATCGTCGCCCTTGCCGCCGCTCATCACATCTTCCCGGCTGAGACCATCGATCCGATCTGCCAAGCTGGTGCCGACGAGGACATCCTTAGCTGATGTACCCAAAATCGTGCTGAGGCTTGGCGCGCTATCACGTGCCAGCGAAGTCGGGGGTGCGCTGCTATGATCTGGCGCAGGACTTGGTGTCGGAGTCGGCCCAGTTGGTGGCTGCGGCACGGGCACTGGAGCGGGTGTTGGTTTCGGGGTAGGAGTAGGAGTAGGAGTAGGAGTAGGACTCGCTGGTGCGCTACCCCAAAGCGGTATTTCGCTCGCCAGCGGACCGACTATGTGCTTCCAAACCCCGGTCTGATTGCCCGATTGCGCGATACTGTTATTGTTGCCGCTGTCGATCTTCAGAACGGCATCGATCGACGAGAGCACATTATCGGTAACGACCACATCTTTTGAATAGCTCGGCTTGGTTGAGCCCGGGCTACCGGTGGTTACATATACGGCGTTGCCATATTTTACGGACCCTTCGAGGGAATTGCCGGTGACATCGACATCTGTGGCGCCTCGAACACTGACGGGCCGCTTCCCAACATCCTCAATCTTATTGCCAATGATATCTACATTCTTTGCCTCATACCCCTTATAGCCCGGTTTGAACGAAGATGCCGTAGTGTTGCCGCCGGCAGAAATGCCGTCACCCCTCACGTCATGTATGTAGTTGCCTTCGATCCGAATGTTGGTGGAGCCGCCTTTGGCAAAGATCGCAGCTGACGAGCCCCCGACGTCGAAGATTTCGTTGTGCGCAATAACCGCATTGGTCACTGCTACGAAATCGATCCCCTCTTCTGATCCGACGTCCGAGATACGATTATCCAGCACTTGGACATTGTTGGCTTGGCCAACCTTGATCCCATCATGAGCGACGTCCATGATGACGTTGTTCCGAATGAGCACGTTGTCTACAGTTCGTGTAAAGTCACGCCCGCTTTGGGAAAACTGTATACCGTCGTATCCGCTACTGAGTTTGAAATCGCGAATGATATAGTTGTCGACACCCAGACCCTGGATGACCGGCTTGGAAGGGTCTTCGGCAATGATGTTAGCCTTCTGCGCGCCGTCAGCAGACACTAGCCAGATAGGAGCATCGCTTGCTCCGCTTCTGTTCCATGGGATCTTGACACTCTCGATATATGTTCCTGCATGAACCATGATTGCAGTGCCCGGAGTGGCAGCATTCACTGCTTCTTGGATTGAGTGAAATGGGCGAGTGGCACTGCCATTGCCGGCTCCACTCCCTACTGCAACATGGAACAATTTCGTCGGAACAACGTTTGAGAAGAGAGACGTAGGCATCGAGGTTTCCTGGAACGCGCATCAATGATGCGTATGCAACGGTGTTGTCGTAGTTACATCGTGTATGCTGGAGGCCGGGGAGTTTGCGTCCGGGCTAGGCGAGAGGCAGCCTTAATCTGAGCTGAAGCGCCCCACCTTCAACGCTCTTCTGGTCTCGGATTCGGACCACGCGTGCCGCAGCGCTCGCCATGGTCACGAGCGTCGCAGCGGAAAATCTTAATACCCAACGTGGTGCTAATCCGGTCGACAAGATACGATCCGCTTACAGTCGCCCGCTCGGCATCGAGCTTAGCAAGCATCCTGAGGTACCCCATCAATACCCAAAACTTTCTTGAAATATTTTTAGCTCGGCACACAGCCTCTAACTGGTTAGTTTTGCAATGTAGGAATTAGAGCGGCAGCTTGCTGGACGACTCGACTTGGATTGGAGTACTGACAGGCTGACTGTGAGCTTGTTGGTACCCTCGCACAACTAGCACGATGAACGGCGCATAGGTCCGCTGCGAAGCGGCCCTCTTCAAAGCGGTGAAGGGGTTAGAGAGTTTGCCTCTCAGGCTTGCGATGTCGGCGCCAAGATATCGAGCAGTCCTGTGCCGAACATCAACTCGATGGTGACTCTCAGCGCCAACGTGTCAGCCGGACCGAGTCCAAGCACCGCCGTTGTCAGATGGTGATCCCTGGCCGGATCGGCACGACTTTGCTGCGTTTGCAGACCTGCCCAATCGCAAGTGCAAGTGCCTGTTGATTAAAAGGTTTACGCAGCATGGGCAACTGCCCAGACTGCTCGGTAGAAAGCTCTGCGAAGCCGCTCACGAGCAGAATACGCAAACTTTGATCCGCCTTCTGGAGAACCGAAGCGAGCTCGACGCCAGTCATGCTCGGCATCATGAAGTCCGTTATGACCAGATCGACGTCAGCTCGCTGTCCGAGTTGGTCGATTGCACTTTGCGGAGACTCGGCCACCAGCACGTGGTGTCCCAAATCCTCGAGCATCGCGGCGGTGTTTGCCAGCACCAGTTCGTCATCGTCGACAACCATGATCGTAAGGCAGCCGGTGTCGTGCGCATCGTCTTGGCCCGGCAACGGCGGAGACGAGAGCGAACCTTCGATCTCTCCGGCAACCGGCAGCCACAGCTCGATCACGGTGCCCGCGCCCAGTTGGCTCTTTATTCGCATCCGTCCACCGGACTGCGCCGCGAGCCCTTGCACCATGGAGAGACCAAGACCTGTCCCCTTCCCCACCCCTTTGGTCGTGAAGAACGGCTCCGTTGCCCGTCGCACCGTCTCGTCATCCATGCCCTGCCCCTCGTCGGCAAGCGCCAACCTTACGTAGGAGCCCCGGCAGAGGCCATCCTCGGGCGCTTCGATGGCCTCGAGAGTTGCCGAAATGTCTAGTGCCCCGCCATCCGGCATTGCATCGCGGGCATTCACCGCGATGTTGAGGACGGCAAGCTCGAGCTGATGAGCGTCTGCGTAAGCCAGCGGAAGAGCTAAGGGGAAGTGGGTCCGCACACGCACTCTGGGACCAAGGGATCGTTGCAGCAAGTCGGACATGCCGAGGATGAGCTGCTGAACGTCAACCGCTTCAAGCTTCAAGTCCTGGCGGCGCGCGAAGGCTAGTAGCCTCTGCGTCAACCGAGCGCCGCGCTCCGCGCCCTCCATCGCGCCCTGCACAAGACGCGCCGTTCTGGGATCCTCAGGCAAGCGCTTGCGCAGGAGATCAAGGTTGCCGATCACCACGGCGAGCAGATTGTTGAAGTCGTGTGCGACGCCGCCGGTAAGTTGGCCAATCGCCTCGATCTTCTGAGATTGCCGCAGAGCCTCCTCGGCTCTTTTGCGCTCGGTGACATCCGTCAGCCCGCCGAGAATGTGCAGGAACTCGCCCGTGCTGTCCCGCTCGACGCGAGCCGCTGCGATCACGTCGAGGAAGTCTCCTCGCCTGGTGACAGCCCGATACTCGCACCCGTCAACTTGACCATGCTCCATGAGGGCGGGCCAGTCGACCTGGAGAAATCGGCGGGCCGACGCCTCGGCCAGGAAGTTTGCGAGTGGCCGCCCAACCACCTCATCCTCGGTATAGCCCAGCAGTTGCAACCAGGTATAGCTGACCTGCTCAAGTCGACCATCCCGATCGAGCGAGTGAAGCGGCAGCGGAGTTCCCCGATATAGGGAGCGAAACCGCTCCTCGCTTTGACGCAGCGCCATCGTCTCGCGTGCAGCCAACACGGCGAACCGCCGGTCGAACATCGCGGCTACAAGTGAGAGAAACAGGATCAGGAAGGTTGCAGCTGCAACAGCGATGGCCAGCGCCGTCTGCCCCATCGCAGGCGCGGCGACGCTCCCGTGCGTACCGGTATGTGCCGTGAACAAGGCGGCCCGCATACCTGCGTAGTGCATACCAGCGACGGCCAGACCCATCACCAGAGCTGCCGCCGCGCGCTCAACCTGATGGCTGTTACGCGAAGCAAGCCACAAGGCTGCGGTGGCAGCGCCCATGGCGATCAGGATCGATGTCGAGAGCCAGGCCCGGTCGTAGCTGAGATCGACCGGCATCTTCATTGCGGCCATGCCCATGTAGTGCATGGCCACTACGCCAAGCCCCATGAACAAGCCCGCGGCGGCAAGCTTGACCGTGCTGTAGTCCGACCGATTCATGAATACGAAGCTGGCGCCGGTCGCGGCCACTGCCACCAGGAAGGATAACGCGGTCAACCCCAGGTCATAGCTGACCTGCATCCCAGGGATTGTGAACGCGAGCATCGCGACGAAGTGCATCGCCCAAATTCCGCCGCCCATCGCCACAGCGGCCGCTGCGAGCCAAAGCCGGCGGAACAGTCCCTCTGCAGCTCTGATCCGTCCGGCGAGATCAAGAGCAGTGTACGATGCGAAGATCGCGATCAGGAACGACAGCGCGACCAGCCAATGGTTGTGTGATCCAACAACGGCCATGCGCCCTCCTCCTTCGTACAGCGACGTTGAGCCGTCGCCGTGTTGATCGCGCATATGCAGAATCAAGGCGGAACATCAACTTAATGGTGGCTCCGCGAGCCTGCACCCGTCCCGTTCTGCGCTGGCAGGTCCGGCAGGGGGCTGACCCAAGTTCTGCTGCGGGACCAGGTGTACGAGGTTGTGGATTGGACACCCGAGAATTTGTGCCGATGTTGCTGCGCTAACTCAGGCGCACCGTTAAACATCCGGGATCGTGGTTCCTTCCCGCCACGTCGCCCGGGAGCCAGGCACGAATTCCCGGCGGCTCACCTAGCCATGGAATGGCGTCAACAGTCGCAGCGCCATCAGTACAATTCTAGTCGCTGTAAACACCGACATGCGCCTTCCGGTCGAAAGGAAGCAGCAAGGGGGCTACGGTGCGGGCGTCCTCTACGGATCGAAGAAAGGCCGGACGAACTTCGGCAAGGCTCGCTTGCTCGTAGGCGTAACCGAATGAGAGGATCTGTGCGTCGCTCCATTTGGGTCCTATGAATGACAGACCCGCGGGTAGGCCTTTGAGGGCTCCCATCGGTACGGTCAGGTGCGGGTACCCAGCGACCGCGGCAAGGCTGCCGGCGCCCGAGCCATTGCTCTGGTCGCCGTTTACCGCATCGATCATCCAAGCCGGCGGTCCGGTCGGAGCTACGAGGGTGACAACGTTGTTCTTGGCCAGCATGGCATCGATGCCCTCCGCTCCGGCAAGGCGCAAGGAAAGAGCGCGCGCGGCCAGATAGTCAGGGTCCTCGAGCCCTTTGCTGGCCTCGGCCTGTTTGAATACTTCCTGTCCGAATAGCGCGAGCTCGCGCGGGTCGGCGGCGTTGAAGGCAATCAGGTCCGCGAGCGTGCGCGTCGTCACAGTTGGCGGCGTGGTTGCGAGATAAGCGTTGAGGTCCGCCTTGAATTCGCTGAGGAGCACGGTGAACTCGGCTTCACCCAGTTTGTCGCGACCTTCCGGTTCGGTGATGTCGACGAGGATCGCCCCCTTCGCGCGGAGCACTGCAAGCGCACGCTCGAACAGGGCGTCAACCGCCGGCGACCAGCCCGCCTTCAATCGCAGCACTCCGATCCGCGTTCCCATCAAGGCATCCGTCCGCAGGGCAGCGGCGTAATCGGTGCGCCTGCGATCGGCTTCGCGGGTGGCCGTGTCCGCTTGATCCGAGCCGGCAATTGCCGTGAGCACGCGGGCGGCGGTGCTGACGTCCTTGGCAATCGGCCCAGCAGTGTCTTGACTGTGGCTGATCGGAACGATCCGGGATCGACTAACAAGGCCGAGAGTGGGCTTAAAACCAACAACCCCGTTGATAGCGGCAGGACACGTTATGGAGCCATCCGTTTCAGTGCCGATGGCCGCGTCAACCATGCCGGCTGCGACCGCTACGGCGCTGCCTGACGACGATCCGCACGGCGTGCGGTTCAGCGCGTGTGGGTTGCGCGTCTGCCCGCCGACCGCGCTCCAGCCGGACATCGAGTGGCTTGAGCGCATGTTGGCCCACTCTGAGAGGTTGGTCTTACCAAGGATGACGGCGCCGGCGTGCCTTAGCCGCTGTACGAGAGGAGCATCTCGACCAGTGACGTTGCCTGCCAACGCAAGGCTTCCCGCCGTTGTGGGAAGCGGCCCCGCGCTCTCGATGTTATCCTTGAGCAGAATGGGAAGCCCGAACAGCGGGCGATCACGGGCGCCTTGGCCATCCAGGACCCGTGCTTGCGACTCCGCGGTCGGATCCAGTGCGATGACTGCGTTCAGATCAACGTCCCGCGTCTGGATGCGAGCGATTGCAGCCTCGGTGTTGGCCTGAGCCTGGCGAACAGCTGTAGGCGTGCTCGCCGCGAGGATCAGGGCTGCAAACGTCAACGGCATAGCTTGTCCTTACTTGCTGCTCCCAGGATACTGCAAAAATTGGCTCAGAGTGACAATCTTTGCCCGGTGGCTACGCACATCGAAGTTACCCACCTTAGGGGCTTTCAACGGTGATGGGGCGCTTCTCACAAACTGCCACTTGCCCATCTTAGACAAGCGGCCGCCTTAGCGAGCTCCACGATGTCAGCTTTGGTCCGCCAAGTCCGTTGCATGTTGCAGCAAAACGACCTACATCGCCTCCACCGGGGATCAACTGATCGTAGGCATCCTCGGCTGAGAGACCGTTGCGCTCCCGCTTACACGTGGGTGCGCGCTATGGACCTCAACCACTACTCTGAATGCGGCGAGCGCCTCACTGCAGCACAAAGGCGGTGAGTCGCGCTAACAATCTTCAGCTGTCGGAAGCCGAGGTGAAGGCACACTGCGTCCGGAGCGGCATCTCGATCAGCGCTCTTGAACCTCTACAGTCTGGCGGAACCCATCTGGTCTGCACGACCGGCAGTGGTGCGGACCAGATACGAGAAAGGCTAAGAGCTTACGTTATTGACGAGGTGGTTAAACGCTTCCCCTTCTACCGCGCTCCGGAAATCGTTGGGGACAATCATGAGTAGATATTCCCCTCGCGGTAACCGGCGAATGCCTGCTGCGGCTAACGATGAAACCACGTTATGTTCCGCGCCCACTTCTTTCGGTAAAACGCCTGCGAAAGATGGGCAACCTACCTTTGAGATCTATCGGACCGATCGAGTGAGGCTCACTTCAACTCTGTTTGGGGGTGGCGATTGGCACTGGAGCTTCCGTAACCCGGATGGGATGCTCGTCGCCGACTGCGGCGGCTACAAGGACCGTGTTGAGTGCGCAGCCGCTGCCGAGGCGCTGCGCCTCCAGGCTTGCCACGCCACCATCGCGTCTCACGAATAACATCAATTTCGAATTTGGAGGATACCATGGCCAAGGGTCAACAGAAGTCAGGCAGAGAAGATCGTAAGCCAAAGAAAGCAGCTGCGTCGAAGCCGAATGCTTCTAAGCCTTCGTTGAAGGGTACGCCGGCGCCTGTTCCGACGCCGAGTTGAATGGCTGTCATCCTCGAGTTTACCATCGGCAGTGCGGCGTCAGGCCAGCTTGATCGGTTTTCCAAGAAGCCGCGAACCTCTGATGAGTGATGACACCGTTGGCAGAGCATTCGATCTTGCTCGCAGCGGAGGCTGCCATAACCTTGATGATATACGCAGGCAGCTCAAGGCTGAGGGCTATGCGAGCATTGCAGAGCACTTCAGCGGGCCTACTATCAAGAAGCAGCTGACCGCGGCCATTCGGAAGCGTGCGACACCTGGACAGGCGTGATTCGACCGCCGTCGTGGCGACAAGCTCGTCTAGCCTCTTCTGCAATGTTCTGCGGGTACGGCGATCCGCCAATTGGGAACGCCAGCTGCTCTGCGTTTGCTCTTTGGTCTGCGGGAGCGTACACATGCTTTGCTGACGTCGCACGCGACGGACTCTCGGGCAGCCATGCTCCCTCTTTGTCCCTAACAAGCCTCGCCGAAGCTGGGGTGTGCCGATCTGGCGCATGCTCATTCCCATGGGACAAAGGATACCCATCATGACCATCGGTACTGTCAAGTTCTTCAATGCCGACAAGGGCTACGGCTTCATCGCGCCTGAAAACGGTGGCGAAGACTCCTTCGTGCACATCACTGCGGTGCAAGCTGCCGGCATGAACACGCTCAACAAGGATCAGCGTTTGTCTTATGACGTTGAGACCGACCGTCGGGGCAAGGCTTCTGCCGTAAACCTGCAGTCGGCGTGATCTCATCCCCAAGCGGACGATTTCGGCCGTCCGCTTGTTCGATCATCGGTAGTGCGAGCTGCCGCCCACCAGGAGCAGCTTGATGTCAGATGCCAGTACACGCCCTTTCCTTATCAACAAGGACGAGCACGGAAACTTCCGCCTCACGGTCAGAACCACGCGCTACAATTCACGCGGCTATCCACTGGTATCGGCCGCTCTCCAAGAGGAGAGCTTCAGCACGGCCAACGCGGCGCGCGCTTTCGCGAGAGATAACTTCCGGGCTCAACCGGGTGAGTACACGACAAAGTAGCTCACAGAACGGTCGCACATCTTAATGCGATCGCGAGGCGGAACGTATGCTTGGACAAAGAACATCGTGCGTGCAGTTGCCGCCGTCGGAGAACCAGGATGACTGTTGAGGAATTCGTGCGCCACCTTCGAGAAGCGGGCGCAGAGGAAGTCGACTTGGCTCTGAGCGGGGCCAAAGTAAAGCTTCCGCTCACAGCGCCTCACGAGGCTCTCGAGTTCTTCAATTGCATGCTCGACGTTCTCACCGGCGTAAGAGCTGCAGAGGACGACGCTGAACAAGAAAGGATCAGACCGGGGTTCGGCAGCACGCACTGACGATGTCCGGCAGCTGGCGCACCTACCCCAGCTCGTACGCCTGTTCGCCACCTGCCGCGGCAGATTGGCAACAGCGGAGATTGGGCGCGGCTAAAAGGCTCGACGCCAAGGAGAGGCTGTTGCAAGTGACTGCCTCCTTGGCTTAACCGGTCTCATGAACATGACTTCAATCGAACGTGCCGCGCGGGCGTTCGCCACCAGTGCCAGCGGCGTTGATGAATGGGACGCACTTGATCTCGCTACACAAGAGCGGCTCAAAAATGCGGTCATCTCCGCACTAAGCGCAATTCGTGAGCCAACATCGCCTGCACTCCGCGCCGGCGCGAGAGCAGCTAGGCGCCCACATAGAAGCGGCGCAGTTCAAGCTGCCGCTACCTGGCATGCTATGATCGATGCGACGCGAGAGGATCGCTGATGCAACCCGATTAGGGAATGGGTGCGAGGCTGCAGGCGATGGGAGAGCGACCGCGTTGAGATTGCCGGTCGATCGCCAGTTGGTAGCAAGCCGCACAACGGCTACCTTTGGCTTAAGCGACGAGCGCTTTGGTTGCGGGGGGCAAAGCAGGCGATGGACGAGATCACTGCAAGTGTCCGGCGCGAGCGCCTGGTGGCGGCTTTGGCGCGCGTGGCTCAAGGTGAGCAGTCCGGGCTGCAGGAAATCTATCGTGCGACATCCGCGAAGCTTTTTGGCGTGTGCCTGCGTATCTGTCAGGATCGCGAAGGTGCCGAGGACGTGTTGCAACAGGTCTACATCAAGGTTTGGGACAGAGCCGGGCGCTTCGAAGCAGCTCGGGGGAGCCCGATCACCTGGCTTTGCGCAATCGCGCGGAACACTGCGCTCGACTGGCGCCGTGCAAATCACATACAACTCCTGCCGGAGAGCGCGGCAGAGGCCGTCGCTGACGGAGCGCCGCTGGCATGGGAGGCCATCGCCTTCGCACAGGAAAGCGCGCGTATCGTCGCCTGCCTCGATGCGTTGGACGAGCGGCCTCGCCGAGCGATACACGCCGCGTTCTTCGACGGGCTCACCTACCTGCAGCTATCCCAGGCTATGGAGGTGCCACTGGGTACTCTGAAGAGCTGGGTGCGCCGGGGCCTGCTCCAGCTCAAGGGATGCCTCGGCCATGACTGACATCTTACCGCCGGAACTCGAAACCCTGGCTGGAGAATTGGCGCTCGGCCTCCTTGAAGGCGAGGATCGCGCCGAGGCAATGCGGCGCTGCCTGTCCGATCGTACTTTCGCTGCCGCCGTCGCTCAGTGGCGCGAGCGGCTCGAACCGCTGCACGAAGCATTCGAGGAGAGCCCTGCCACCGATCTGTGGCCGGCCATCGAAGGCCGATTGTCGAAGTCCGGCGATCATCGCCTGCGCCGCCTCGTCAAGCGATGGCGCGCGGGAGCCATCGCCAGCGGATTGCTCGCGGCTTCGCTCGCAGCGTTCATCGTGCTTCGTCCCTTCCCGACACCCGTACAGGACGCGCCCCCAGACGGACAGGCCGCTGTCGCGCAACTCGGCGGCGAGGCTGCCGCGGCGCTGCTTGCCGCGAACTACGATCCGGCCAGCGGGGTGCTGCGTATTCGTGCGGTGCGCATGCCGGTCAGCGCGCTGGCACCGGAATTGTGGGTCATCCCGGCCGATGGCGTGCCGCGCTCGCTGGGCCTGGTGGCGGCCGGTGGGGTGAGCAAGGTCGCCGTAGCGCCAGAAACGCGCGCATTGCTGCAGGACGGCGCCACTTTGGCGATCACACTCGAGCCCCGCGAGGGCGCGCCTCACCGCGCTCCGAGCAGCGCGCCGATCGCAGCAGGAAAAATTTCGACAATCTGAGCCTGCGGTGCATCCGCCGCGTCGACGCTGCCGTAGCTCCTTCCGCACCCCGCGATCCGGGCTGCCGGAGAAGGAAGTTCAGATGTCCAATCTCAAGAATATCGGCATGATCGTTGCTAGCGCAGCACTGCTGTCAACCGGCGCATTCGCCGCTACCAAGCCCAATCCGATGGTCGGCGGCGCGGCGATGTATCCGACCAAGACCATCGTCGAGAACGCCATCAATTCCACGGACCACACGACCCTCGTTGCCGCAGTAAAGGCAGCCGGCCTAGTCGAGACGCTCTCCGGCCCCGGGCCGTTCACGGTCTTCGCTCCCACCAACGCCGCCTTCGCCAAGCTCCCCGCTGGTACCGTCGACACACTGGTCAAGCCTGAAAACAAGGCCACCCTCACCTCGATCCTGACCTACCACGTGGTGGCTGGTAAGATGAGCGCCGCAATGCTGGCCAAAAACGCTGCGGCCCACGGCGGCAAAGCGACGCTGACCACGGTGCAGGGCGAGCCACTGATCGTCAGCAAGGGCCCCGGCAAGAGCTGGATGCTGACCGACGCAAAGGGCGGAACCGCTAAGATCACTATTGCTGACGTCAATCAATCCAACGGCGTGATCCACGTCATCGACAGTGTGTTGATGCCCTAAATTGCAGGATGGCGCGCATCCCATGCGCGCCGACATGTCCGGCGGCAGCTTCTCCCCCTCTCTTGCTGTCGCCGGCATGTCACTGACGCATCGTGCGGATCAGCATTCCTTGGCGACCGCGCTAACAAGTGACAACAGGCACCCAAGCACCACCGCTTCGGTGACCTATGTGGGCATTCAGAGCGGCCTGCCCCCTCTCCTACTTCTGCCACCCGTATTCTAATAGCGGCCTTTGCAAGCGTAGTTTGGAGATGTCGTTGCCAGGAGCATGGTCATCTTTGCGGTCGGCATGTGCCGCCGCATGATGGAGCTTCGCGGGCGATCCTTCCAAGGATCATGACGCACTGAGGAGCTCAATACCCTATGCAAACAAGCGGCGCGGAATAGATCAGCCAACGTCCCGGCAGGCCGTCCCGTGGCGCCTTGCGACGCTGACGAGCTGGGTAGTCAGGCGGCTGCCGATTTCTCCTTGAAGGGTTCGCCGGTGACCAAGATGCTGTGCATGATTACAGCTAGCTTGCGGGCGACGGCGACCGCAGCACGCTTGAAGCCTAAGCGCTCTCTCAGCTGCAGCCCCCACCTGCGTAGGTCGCGCTGTGATTTGGTGCGAGTGAGCAGCACTGTCGCCGCTTCGTAGAGCAGCCCGCGCAGGTGGCTGTCACCGCGTCTTGAGATGTGACCGTCGTAGTCCATCTCGCCCCCCGCGCCGCGACGTTGCATCCTTTTGCCCCCTGGTATCGTAATACAACTATGCAACTGCCATCTTTCTTCCGCCCCCACGATCCAGCTCGCGTCCCGGTTGGCGAGAGAGTTTATGCGATCGGGGATGTCCATGGAGAACTGACTCTCCTAACCGAGCTGCTTCATGCCATCTACGCAGACGCGAAGTCGCATATCCCGAAGGCGTTGCGTGTGAAATTCGTGTTCCTTGGCGATCTGATTGATCGAGGACCCCGCAGTGCTGAGCTAATTCGCGGTCTCGCTAGCGAAAAGGTCGAAGGACTGATCGTGCTTCGAGGCAACCACGAAGCAGCGCTTGTCGATGCATATCATGGGAATGAAAGAGCAGCAGAGTTTTGGATGACCTTTGGCGGCTCGGCAACTTTGAGGTCTTTCGGCGTTCCGCCTGGAATCATTGACGAAGGTCCTACTGCAGCTGTGATCGAGGCGATGCGAACGACGATCGAGCCGACCTTGATTTCATGGATTGAAGCGCTGCCGACATCATGGGAGATGGGCGATTATTACTTCGTCCACGCCGGCATCAAACCAGGCGTGCCGCTGATTGCCCAAGAAGCAGTCGATCAGCTATGGATCCGTGAAGACTTTCTAAAAAGCCGACGTCGTCATGGTAAGATCGTAGTACATGGCCACTCGGTAGAGTCGCAGGAAGTCCAGATATCTCGCAATCGGATTAGCCTTGATACAGGTGGCCATGAACACGGCGTCCTCTCGGCGATCGGCCTGCAGGATGACGAACAGTGGATTATCCAGGTCAGACGGTTCGATGAAAGAGATCCCTCAGACGTCGCTTCTGTTACCGCCGACCATCAACCCACCTTTGGCGATATCCGAGTATTGCTTGCCGCCATATTGGAGCAGGAACACAGCTCAAGAGCCACGCCTGCAATCGAGCCAGTTTCCTTAATCGCCCCCGATCAGGCGAACAATCTTCAGGGGTTTGCGCCCGGCATCGTGTCCGTGCGGCGGGCATTAGCCGGTGTTACTGCTGCCGCGGTTCTAGGTGCCTCCACGCTGTTTCTAACATTGCCCGAACAGAAGTCGACGCCGCCTGCGAACGAAACAAAGACCTTGGCGTCGAGAGCGCCAACGGCTGTTCGTCCGGTGCACTTACACGCTGGTATTCCTCCGGTTCTCGTGACACCCCAAGTTAAGCCGAAAGGCGAGTTTCAGCGGAGTATCGACCCAGCCCCGATCGGCGCCACAACTTCAACTCCGTTCGCTGCTCCTGCCGCAAAGATTGTCGATCCGTACGCCGGTCGAGTTGCGAAACCTCTCAAGGGCGAAGCGTTGGTAGCAGCCCTCACCGCTGACCGCATTGCGACGCAGGAACTCAATCGGAAACAATTAGAGATCATAACAGGCGCTGCTCCCAGGTAACCGCTCGTGGGGCGTTGTTTTTGAGGACCGTCCGAAGCGGCTTAATACGATTGAGCACCTCAATGTATGCCCGACCTGCTCGCTAGCGTGCTCTTCGAATTTCACCGAGACACGCCGGCGCTGCTGCCGCGCTGATCGTCTTGGCAATAGCTCTCGAGGCGCCACGTTGGTCAGTCTACGTAGCCTGATTGAGTGATCGTCCAGTCGGCCTGAGCTAAGCGCAGCTCTGAGAAGTTGCGGATCACCTTGCCTTGTGGCCGCGTCTTCTGATTGCACAAGTCGCCTGTGCTCGGGGGCCTGCTCGACTAAAGCCGCGGATGAGCGATCCATAACCCTCGTTGTGGGCGCTGCTCTACTTCGAGAGGCGCTCGCGCAGGAGTGGCCATCGCCCGGGCTGTCGATGTTTGAACGCGAAGAGTTCTTTGCGCCAGCAATACGGGTAGTTTGCGCGCTCCTGCGACCTGCTCGCTATGAGGTCCCATGCCGGTCCGCTGTATCTGATTGGCAGGGCCAACAGCCATTGTTTAAGTATGCGTGCGCCGTGTGGTTGGAGAACGCTTGTCGATCCACCCCCGCGGTTCTCCGGCACCCGCGAGGATATCAGCGAAACCGTCTTGCTAGGGCAGCCGCTGGGTACGTCACCGTACGGAAAATGATACTGGTAGCGTTGCTGGGAGAAGCGCTAAAGGTCTAACCAGATTAGCACCGGCATGCAAAGCTCATAAGAGTTGGTCCGGTGACAAGAGGATGCAAACGGGGGGAGTTTGCCACGCCTGACCGAGGCGGTTGAGAGCAAGATGGCTGTGAAGCGATCTTCGCACCGGCAGCCTCGGTCAGACTATCACAATTCAGCACACCACATCCCCCGCACGCCTGCTTCGCGCGACATCCTCGCCGAGTTCTGGGGGCCCACGACAGCGTGCAGGTGTCCGCCATTGCTTATGCGCAACGCCGCACAAACTCTGCTCTGCAGAGCTCGCAGCGGATTAGAGGGCCTGGCTGATCAAGCAACATGAGCTTAAACCAGCACACGCCCGTTGAGGACGCGAGCGGAAGGGTTCAGAGTTCCTGCATGTCCTCATCGTCTACGAGCGAGAGGTCCAAATCTCGCCGCCTTCCTGATTTCAGATGAACATACTGTGCGCAACGGATGCCACCGCTACGATCAGGTGGCGTGGGTTCGCTTTGACGGGTGCGCTGAGGTGAAGGCCAGAGCCACCGCCGAAGAAGCCGGTAGCCCGCATACAAGTCGGAAGTGGGCGACCGCGAGGCCTGCTTGCCGGCGTGAAGCAGGTCGAGGTTATGTCGGCCGGTCGACATCGTGGTCAACAGTGCAGGCATCACCCGCTGCGGCACGCTCCACCGCAGGACTTACGAGGACCGAACGAGGTCCTGCGAATCCCCCTAGTCGGCTGCTTCAACATGGCCAAGCCACGTTCGATGGCTTGGGCGACCGCGGCTAAGGCCGGCCAGTCTGGCAAGGTAACTACGCCTCGGCATAGTCGGGCATTCACGGCTTCACCAACGCGCTGGCACAGAAAGGCGCCAAGTTCGGCGTCTTTGTAAGCGCTATCGCGACGAGCTATATCGGCACCGACACGCTCGCCGCGGTGCCGAGCCGGCGCTAGAGGAGTTTGTCGCCAAGATCCCGGTCGGCCGACTGAGCAACGCCCATGAGATCGCACGCGCAGTCGGGTTCCTGGTAAGCGAGAACGCCGGCCTGGTGACCTGATCAACGCGAACCATTGGCGGCCAATAGCACATGTACTTAAACTCAAATTCTTATAATAAGTCGCTCACCGAAACGTAGCGAAGTGCTAGCCGCCTAAACCGTGTCGCTGTTTTGCCGTCACAGTCCTTGTCTATGTTCATCAGGTGAAGACCGTTATCTTCCCAACTCTAGGTTGGAAAAAAAACTTCCAGTGACTTTCGTCGGGGAAAAAGTTTCGAATACATCCACGCTCGGTTTTACCATGACCCGTGCTATGGCGCATTGTTGCGAATGCCGAGCTGATGTTGGCTACCCAGCCTGGCTGACAAACGCGCGTATGTTTGCTGCGTTGCCGCCTTCTCCACGGCTTCGCCCATGATCGCGAAGTAACGGGCTTCTGCGACGCCATAGAAGCAGCCGCAATACTCCTCCAGCGCGGCGCGGGCGCGAATGGTGATGAAACCGCGGCGGGCCCGGATCAGACCCTCGCCTTCCATATTATGGATGCAAGTCGTCACGCTTGCCCGGCGGACCCCGAGCATGAGCGACATGCCCTCATGCGTTAAAGACAAGTCGTCGTCACCCGTTCGGTCATGGAACATCAGCAACTGGCGTGCGAGCCGTTGCTGCACAGATGCTCTTACCCCCGCGCTCGCCGCAAGGCTAAACTGTGCCGCTTGCGACTGAACATAGTGGCTCACCAGCGTTCGAACGGCTGGGATTGCTCGAACGGTGCTCTGAAAGTGTTCGGCATCCATGGCGAGAGCTCGCGCTTCTATTTGCACGTAACTGTCGAGCTGAGGAAGCAGATGTGCCATCGATGCGACGCCAATCATGCCCTCGCGGCCAACTACACCAACTTCTATCGGCTCTCGCAGATCGCCCGTCTCCAACCTGGATATCACCCCGGTCTCGATGAAGTAGACTTTGGATGACTTCAATCCGGTGCGTTCGATATAGCGGCGAGGTTGAAGAACTTCTCGCTCTAGAAATGGAGCTACGCGCCACCAGTCTTGATCGACCAAACTCAGCAGAAGCCAGTTGGTCGTGTCGCGGAGGCCCACGTTGTGGTCCATTGACCTGCTCCCGAACTTGGCTCGTGCCATCAAGCTCCGACGTTGGTGCTTGCTGTCACACAGTCTTTTTATCCCGAAAGAACGCATGGACAAAAAGCTTTGTTCCTGATCTAGCAAAGGATTTGCTTCTAAGCAGCTGCTCCGACGCGTCCTCGAAAGTAAGCTGTCCGCTTAGGAATGTACGTCACGGTACAAAAAATCGCTTTGAATGCATTCACCCTGTTCGCTACGGTTGATGATTCACGAAATACAAGTCAGTCGTACCAGCGCCGCATGTAATCACCGCATTCTTGTTGAACGTAAAGAAGCAGGAGGGGTGCGTGTAATGATCGCGGGAACGCTACGGAAATTGCTCCAAACGCGCTTGCCAACTTTCCCGTTCGCAAGCGTGCGGTGTGGCTCGGTTTATTAGCAGCTGCGAATGTCCGCTGCTGCTGAGGCCGGCTGTTTTACGAAGTTCGGGGCGGCGGGGAGGGTCACGCCTTCAAATCGACGCACCAGTCAACGTCTACGTCCCCGCTTTCCCGGAGATGCACCGCGAGCTCTCCGATCTTTATACCGGGGTGAACTGGTCATTGTGGAGCTCCGCTGCAGGGCACGCACCGGTGACCTTCACCTACCGGCGGCACGCTGGTTCCAAGCGGCAAGCGCATAGACGTGCCCTGCTGCGACATGTTTCACCTGAACGATGGCGCAGTCACGTCCGTCTACTTCTACAAAGCAGCGTCAATACTGCTTGAGCAGCTCGGTGTGCTGGGCAACCTTGAAGCGGCACTGAAGAACTAGGCAGGAGCGCCGCTGCATCCTGCGCTACCTAGCACTTAACAGCGGCGAGCCCTTTTAAACCTCCAGCACTCCCACCCATGTGCGGCCGTTCAGGCCCAAGCTTCTGCTTTACAGCTTCGCTCCGTCATTCATGTCTTCAGGTTGGCAAGGGCCGCCGTCGACTTGGCCGCCCCCCCAAAAGTCCGTCCGAGCGGTTCCGCCTTGCGAGTCGGGGCATACCCGGGAGATGTGACCGGCGTTTCAGGTCCCCAGCGCTAAACAGGTGAGGCTCCGCGGGGCAGCGACGACGGTACGGCACCGCACGATGAACGACCGTTCATCGGCGGTGCAAATTCGAGTATAGCTGCGGTGCGACCCGGAGGACTCGTGAGAGTCTTCTTTCAACTATGCGGCGGCGATCATAATATCCTGATCGCCGCCGCCCTTTTAAAGGAGGTCAATTCTCCGAGCAACGACGAAGAGGCAAGTTGCCCTTTTGATAGTAGGGCCCGGCCACACGCGCCGAGCTGACGCGCCCAAGCCGCCCCTGAGTTGCGCCACCACGACTGTCGCTATCACGCAGAACCACGGGCCGGGCTAGGCCAGGCTAGGCTAGCCTAGGCTAGGCTAGGCTGGCGCGCCGCCGTCGACGACATATAGCCATAGTCAAAACTGAGGCCTTCAGAGGAATAGGCCTTCGCTTCGGTGACGCTTTCCTAAAGCTCCGAGATTTCTGCCCGGGGGATTTTCGCTTCCAACGCGGTTCGCTCGTAAGTTTGATTCACTACCGTGCGACGCTCCCGCGCTAGCTCTCAAGCGGCCGCTTGCTCCTGCTTGGCGTGCGGGGGCCTAGGCAGCCGAATGAATGGCGACAAAGTCAGTTTGTGTTCCGAAACCATCAGTGCCAGCGTCTTCCGGAAAGAACCCGGGTAGCGCAGCCGCCGCTGTGGCGGCAAAGCCGGCACATGAAGCGCGATCATCTCACCACCACGTCCTCTGCTCACAGGCTCGCGCTAAATGCTTTCAGCGCGACAGACGCAGGCCTTATCCTGCTGTACGCAGTGTGCTTTGGAGTAGCGAATTGGGCAGCGCGGCCATGGGCGGGCGCGGGCTTTTTCTCGCTATGGTACCCCCCGGCTGGTCTACGCTTTGCGGTGCTTTGGAGCCGAGGCCCTAGACTCACGCCCTGGCTGGTGTTGACGGAAATCACCGTCGACATTGTAGTTGGCACCATCGCGCTGACTGACAGCTCAGCCCTTCAGGAGATCACCGGCGCAGCGCGGCCGGGGCTTAGCTACGGCGTCGCGATGGCTCTCGTGCGTCATCTCTCGCACGGTCGATCAGGGACACTTGGCCTGCCTCCCATGATCTTCGGCGTGGCCGCTATCGCTGCGCCGGCGCTAAATGCCATTCTGGTCATCCCTTTTGAAGCATGGTTGCCCGCTGAGGCAGAGCGATATCGTAGCGGTGTCGACGTGGCGATCTCGCTGACAGGCTTAGCTGTCGGCGATCTTCTGGGCATCCTTGTTCTGGCCCCGGCCCTGCTTTGGCTAAGCACCATCGCACGGCCAAAACCTTTCTCGTCCTGGCGACGGCCAAGCCTTCGACCCGTGCTGGAGGACGGCCTTGTCATGAGCGCCTGCTTGCTGCTCACCGTCGCCTTATGGCGCGCGGGGTTGAGTGCGCAAACGACTCCTAGTTTGCTCGCCGGTGCCTGGATCGGCTTGCGTCATGGCCGGACTGCAGCCTGGTTCGCGATCCTGTCCCAAGCGCTTGTCTTCCTGCCTTACTCTTCCGGCGCTCTTGATGATGGGACCCGCCTGGAGCTTCACTTGGGCATCGCCTCCGCCGTTCTGGTCACATGGCTTGCGGGGAGCTTTTCCGATGCTCAACAGACAGCGCAGGCCGCACTCGACCGCCGCAATCGCATGCTTTACCAGGCTGAACGGCTTAAGACTTTGCGCGCGATGTCGGTGGCAGTGATTCACGAAATCAGTCAACCGCTTAGTACGCTTGCGATCGAAGCCGCGCACTTGCGCTCCGTAACGGCGAGTTTGGGCGACGACATCGCCGAGAGCGCCGCGCTCGTAGATCGCAAGGCTCTCGCGCTCTCGGATATGATCCGGCGCCTCCGCCGATTTGGCGGGCGCGAAGCGGATGAGCCGTCCGCATTGCCGGTTGCCATGCTGATCCAGAGCGCTTGCCAGATCGTGCGCTTCGAAGTGCGGGGTCAGAGCACCAATGTGCACTGTGCGCCGATCCCGCCCGAGCTAGTCGTGCACGCACAAGAAATTGAATTAACCCAAGCACTCGTCAACTTACTGCGCAACGCGATCGCGGCAAGCCAAGGGCAAGTTGTTGCCCTGCTCGCTTACACTCATGAGGAGACTGTGCGGATCGAAGTGAACAACCCATTGGATCTGGCGGCAGCGGCACGCGAAGGTACCGGGATGGGCATCGGCCTGGCGATTGCGCGCACCATCGTGGAGGCACACGGTGGTCAGCTCCTGCGGGAGGACGAACCAGATGTCGTCCGCTTCGTGATCTCCTTGCCACTTCTTGCCGGACCTGCACTGCTTGATGGAGGACCGAGATGATTGATCCAGCGCCAGCTGTCGCGTCATCAGTCGCAGTACTCGACGACGATGCTGATCTTGCCGCGACCGTCTCTCGATTGCTGACTCGTCACGAGATTGCCGCGCTACCATTCACCGATCCGAAGGACCTGCTCAAGGCCTGGCCCAATCGTCAATTTGAATGTGTGGTGAGCGACATTCAGATGAGCGACATGGACGGGTTTGCCTTCGCCGATGCTCTGCGTGAGCGCGACCCCGCGGTGGCGCTCGTGTTCATGACTGCCTGGCCGACCACTACGCATGCCGTCGATGCCTTGCGGCGCCACGGCGGTTTGGACTATCTTGAGAAGCCGATCGACGAGGCGCGCCTGATCGCCGCTGTGAGTGATGGTGTCGCCTGGTCTGCGCGCCAGCGCCGGATCGCGGCCGTGACCACCGCATTCACCAAGCGTGAGCGCGAGGTGTTTGAGCTGCTGGTGCGCGGTCACTCCAACAAGGAGATCGCCGAGCGCCTCGTCATCTCTGCGCGGACGGTCGAGGACCACCGCGCTGCCATCACCGGCAAGACCCGCACGAACGGTCTTGCCCAGCTGATCGCGCTCAGCCGCGGCGATGTTCTCTGATTTGCGCCTGCCAACCCCGGATATTTCCCGGATGGATTATGGAAGCGGTTTAAGCGATCCGAACTGCGAGTTTGCAGCGAAAACACGACCTTCACGAGGCGACCCGGGGCTTCTTTGCAACGCAAAGAGCCTTCAACTTGACCGGCGGGAACTGCGAAGCTCCCGCCGGCTCTTTGGCCGAAGGCGGAAGCAGCGGGGCCAGCCACACGGAAGGTTCTTTTCAGCTACGGCACGAGCTCCGACCAGGTGATACGAAGCGAGCCTCTTGCCGGCAAGCGGGGCGCGGCGCCATTTCGACCCTCGTGGCTCTTTGTTTGGAGAGACCCCGGACCTTCTGGTTCCAGCAGGCGTACGGAGATCTTGCAGGCCGAACCCGGGAAATTGACGGATCGATCGAGGGGCACCTTGCGGATACTGCCAGCGAGCAATCGCTAGTGGCGGATGGGATGGGCGCTCATGGTTTAAACGCCCAGTACGAAGCAGCGTATGGACTTTTCGGAGCTGAGCGTCCGGGTTTACCACCGATCGGTGTCGGCTCGTCGGTATGCAGAACACGAGCGTTAAACCATTGACGACGGCAGTGTTTGTCATCTGGGCCGCCTTGCCTCTGCGCTCGTTAGTAACGCCAGCTGCCGCTAAAACCATCGGCGGTGATGAAGACGTGGCGCTCGCCCTCGGCATTGAACATGCGGCCGGCGAGTTAGATTAGGTCTTCATCGGTTTCGACAAGCCAAGCGCCCGCATCGGTCATCAACACGGGTCCGCGCTGTGCGAGTTGGAGAACGCCGGTTACGCGCAGGCGCCCGCTCGATCAAGCCGTCGTCATCACAGCGCCGGGGGACATGCGAGCTGTGCTGCTAGCGGTGCAGGAGCCAAGCAAAGGGATTGTCATGGCGGTCTATGTTCGTGCGGGCGCTATAGCGACCAAATTGAGAAGGCTGTGATCGACGCTGCGCTAGAGGTAGGTCAATGACCAACGTACCGGCATCCTCGATGGCGGCCCGCTCGGCTGAGCGCCTTTACCGCGCATCAGCGCCTCACAGATCATCGGTTGCCGTTTAAGACCGAGGCGATTGGAAGGACGCTACCCTTTGGTGATATCAGCGTCAGTCTAGGCGCGACGTTGCCGGTCCCTAATCGCATCGTGGCCGACCATCGCTCTTCTTCTTCAAATCTTTAGAAAACGACGAGCTTGTCGTGCCGATATAAGACAGAAGGCTGCAGCATCTCCGCTCCTTGCTGGAGCGGCTTGCATGCCTCCCCGGTCGGCCCCAACATCGAGATCAGAAACAGAAAGAGTCGGCATCTGCCATGCCTAGGACCGAGGTTGAGGAATGATCCAGACGAGACTTGAGATGGCTGCCAACCATGTCGCGGAAGCGCAGCGCGCGGTCGACGCGCACCGCAAGCGTATAGCCACTCTAAATCACGGCGGACGCGACTATGAAGAGGCTCATGACCTGTTACAGATCAACCTCTGCGCATTGGACATCGCCCGGCGCGACTACGAGCGGGCTGAGTCGGGCCGGTAGATTGAAGCTGAAGCGATATCGATGAGGCTACGTCGCGCTATCAGAGCGATGCCAACCCTCAACCATGGAATAGCCCCGCAGCGGACGCCAATGCGGCAGCACCGCAGATGGTCACCAACCATAGGCTGGCCGACGCAACCGCTATCACACCCAACTTGGTATTTGGTAAAACAGCCTTCATTATGTGCAACCCTCTAGCCGCTGATTTTCAGCGCGCGAATCACTTAAGCGCGAGAAGGTAGTTAATGCCCTTTTGGCGCGATCGTCTAGAGCAGTCTCTCGCTAAGGCCATGGGTATTTAGGCTGCGACGTCAGGCTGAGTGACCGAGCGCTGCAGATCCTACGAAGAAAATGGAAGCGCTGACCCGGCTATACGCAGACAGTTAGGGGAATCTGAACTCCTAGAATTACTGATAGCCTTGCCACCGCGTCGCTGTCATCGTCACCCAAAATTCTTTAGTTGCAAAGCGTTGTACGTCTTGCTGCCTGCCGTCCTACAACGTTCCCCTGCATGTAAACTCAATCCTATAGAACGCAGCAATCATGCTCTGCGACGGTCCGATGCCGTTGGCCACCTGCTGAAAACATCACATCGCATGTGATGAGGCGTATGCGGAACGTAATGCTTTCAGCGCCAAGCAAACGCTTTGGTGCCGGTCTGCGGCCCTTTGCTACCTCAGCTTTCTGCCCGCGCGGGATCACTACCGCGTAATCCATCGTTGAGCACCACGCATAGTCGCGCGGGCAGATTCGCGCATGATGCGCTGCCAGTAAGGCCCGGCATCTTCCCATCTGTCGAAGTCAATCTCATGATTGCGCGTGGTTTCCCCATGCGCGTAGCCAACTCCTCAGCCAAGGCCTTGCGGTCTTTGGTCGTGCAAAGGTCGCACCGAGCCTTATGCTTACCAGCTCAGCGTGAGTTGCCCAGTATCGGTTCGCGACCCCCGGTCGATCTGCTAAGCGATCGTGTGAACCCCTTCAGCAGCGGACGGCTCCGGTATCATTGCGTCAGGCATAATGATGCCTGATCGCGCCTAGCGGGCGGCTTGCCGAAGGCGAGCCGCACTCACCGCGCCTGTGTCAGTGGGGGCGGCACTTCCTCGCGAAACATACTCCAAGGCTTTAGTAGACGGAGCGTAGAACATGAACGCAAGTGAGCTTTGGTGAGGCAGGAGGACCAACGATGCCGGTGCTACTTGCCGCCGCCATCGCCGCAGTCGTTCAAGGCGGTCAGCCATTCGCCTGCACGCCAGCCGCGGTCTACGATGTTGACGCGCCACTCTGTTTCCCCAAGGCATCGCGGGTCCGCCCGGCCGGCATCGCAGCATGTGAAGGTTGTCACCTGCAAGACGAAGCAGCCATGTTCGAGCGTGAGGGCGGAGTGATCGTGCGGCGAGCTGGTCAAGCGGGTGGCGTGCGGAATGGACGCACGTCCGAGGCGCTTGTGCTGGTGCGAAGTCGGGTTTCGTGCTGTTGGTCCGAGAGTTACGATAAGGGGGCCAGTACAGCGGACTAGTTCGTTCCGCTTCGCCCCTGACGACATATCCCGCACCAAGCTGCGCAGCGGCTCCGCGATACGCAGGGAGCGGTACTGGTGTGAGCATGGATGCTAAACGCTCAACGCGCCGCTCCGCTGAGATGCAGCCGGTTACCTGTCGGTCGAAGGCGGCTTCTGCTAGGTGCAAGGAGAAGGTAGCGGTCCTGCGCTTCATGGCGCCGGCCCATTCCGGCAGCTTGGATGAGTAGTTGTGAAGGGCCACCTGTCTTTTGGGTGCGACAGCAGTGAGTCGCTTGTGGCCGGAGCTGCCGGCCCTGCATCAATTCTCGGTTCGGCGCGCACTCTCGTCGCGAGTCATTTTGGCGGATGCGATGCGGAGCAGCTTGCCATAGCCTGAGCTGTTCAGCTGGCCGGTTCCGAGAAGCTTTACAGCTCCACACTGCAGCGAGGTTTGTTACTGGTCAGCGCCGCTTTGGTGTCCATCATTGAAGGCTCGACCATCACGGAAGCGATCAGAACTTGAGGCAGGACGAACTTAGCGCCCCTGGCAGGAACTATCGTGCGCGCGTCGGAAACCGCCTGGAGCGGCACTTGTAGGAGCGTCAAGGACATACGACGTCGGCTTAAGCGTGAAGGCTACTCAGCTATCGAAGAAAACCTAAGCGGTACGTTGATGGCAAGCAGCCATTGCTGCGTTGGGAAGCGAGCTAGACGTAAGCGCGCCGGCAAAGGATATTGCATGCCTGTTTGCCGGTCCGAGCTAAAAGGTGGGTGATTACCAAACGAACTAAAATAGTGGGTTATGGTAGAAGATCGGTTGAATCACGACCTTCAAGCCGCAGAAAGCTAAATTTCGGCCACTGGCCCGCTCGTGGCAGTTCAAACCCATAGCCCTTGATTGGTCCGAGTTTAGCTAAGGCGCCTACTCTCCTGCGTACCATTCTCGAACACCAGGTCCGCTCTGCTAGGTAGCTTGTTTCACATAAACGCCGTAGGCTCATCTTCAGCCATCGTGGACCCCTGTCGAACGGTGGTCAGGGCCGGAGTGGGGGCCACCACCGCGTGCTCCGGCCCGCTAGTAGGCGGACCAAGGATATAGGTTAGGCTCAGCCACTAACGCAGCGGTGGCGGGTGAATGTTAGCGACTGAGCCGTCCCAGAGACTGGGTATCGATGGCCTAATGTGGCATGGTTAAAAGCAAGTTAATTGCTCGGTCCTCGTTGATCGGACACGTGAACCTCGCCAAAGGGAATAAGGTCCGGATTTTGCGGCCTAGCAGTACGGCCTGGCATCGGTTCAATCGCCAGGTCACGCAGTTATTTGGTTTGAAGTGCGAGCTTCTCAAGACTGGACGGGCCGCACACGCGCGTCTGCGGATATGCGACCTGTCCGGCACGAAGGTCAGATGCTTTCTGGTGTGCTTGTGCTGATCGGATCGTCGTAGGCGTATTCTTGACTGCGGGCTCGATAGCAGCCGTGAACCGCGCTGCTACTTAGAGCGCTGCCTGGTCGATACTCCTACGAACGCTGACCATACTGCCTCTGCTCTGCGCATTGTTTGACTCTGAGGTCTCTACCATGCAAACAAGCGACGCTCAGCAGGCGTTGTTTTGATGGCAACATTGCTGCACTTGCCGTTGTCTCGCAGGTCCCGCTGCTCACCAATCATTTCACTTCAAGTTCAAGTCAGGTTTCGCTTTCCGGACCCACAGCTAATGCCCATGTGTCGACGGCGCTCTGTTGGCACGAAGTTCTGAGCGCATGCGGGTGATGTTCGGCCCAGCCATGTGTCCGGCCTGTTATGCGTCGTGTCGTCGCCGCTGGCCACAATGCCCTTCGCGGACCGGATCTCTAGTCATTTGCTCGCTTGGAGGTGCGGAGGTGTCATAGGAGGTTCTGATCCGGCGGTCTCGACCGGCTTTCGTGAATAGCTCCTAGCCGTCCCCAGCCGCTGAGCTAGCCGGTCTGCCAGTCATTTTCATGCCGCGCTAGGCACTAGTTCACGATAAGCGTCGCCGCTGGTCACCAGCGCGGCCACTCAAGATCCTCCGAAAAGCACTTTCCTACACAAACCGATCTGGTTACAACTAGGTGGGTTCAGGAGTGTAGTCGATGATGAGTTTGATCCCCGCGTACCTGGTAGCGCTCTCTGCGCTGATCACGAGCGTTTCGGCACTGGTGTGGTCAGTTCGGCGCAAGCCGTAAACTGCATGCGAATGGGAGCATGGGCATTGACTCAGCCAGCGGGCTCGACGGCATTTGCATCTCAGTGTTTTCTGGAGCTCAATGGCACGATTTTACCTACGATGCGTAGGTGCTCATCTCATGGCTTGCACGTCGGGAGGGTGCAGAACCATGTCTATACCAGGCAGATCGCCACTCCGAGCTGGTCCAGGGCGTTTACTCCGGCCATTTGCTACAAAACCAAGTTTCTCGAGAACTCTTGCAGAGGCCACATTATCTTTGAAACATCCGGAGGTGATGCAAGCGAGCTGCAATGATTTAAAACCGTAATCTACTACCAAGCGAGCCGCTTCCGTGATTAACCCCCGACCCCAGTAATCTCTCGATAGCCAGTATCCGAGTTCCGCTACGTCTGATCCATTCCTGGGCATGAGGCTGACGGAGCCAATTAGCTTAGGAGAGCCTGATTCGTTGATTGCCCACACCCACTCGTTCGGTACGATGTGATCCAGGAAGAAGTGTGCATCCACGAGCGTGTAAGGATAGGGAACATGCGAGAGGCACTTGGCAACCTGCCAGTCATTGAGAATGTCTACAATTTCTCTAGTATCAAAGACTTGAGGGCGTCGGAGCACGACATTTTCAGACTGAATTGTCGGTCTGTGCTGTAATGAAGGGCCTGCGTACATAATCAGTCACCTAGCACGCATTGACCATCAATGGAATGCTGTCGCTCACGCGGTGCTTCGCTTTACGATTCAAGATGATGCGTTCGACACTTTATCCTGTTCGCCTTCAAGAACTCCCAGGTGAACCATTGACTGGCTACATAGCCAGAAGCGCCCTTGGTCGGCTGGACCGAGTTCGCGATGATTGATTTGGCTAGGCGACCATGATTGCGCTTTCGTCATTGTCGGCGGTACAGCAGCGATCGCGCCTCAAGGCGCAGCGCCATGACTATCGCATTGGCGAGTTCGCGCAAATGAGGTGCGCTGATTGGCAACCACGCGAGGCTCGCTGCTTTGCGTCCATCACCTCGCCAAGCTCGCCGAACAGGGCTGCCGCTTTTGCAACCTAACGTAGGCTTCCTCATTGACGGCATGCTGATGCGTTTCGCTTGGAGCGCTACTGATCATCACGAGTGAATGGTGAGAACGGCATGATTCGAGCGGGCGAGCCTTGCTAACGCTGATAGAAGGAGAGGGCCGGAACGCTGCCCGGCCCAATCTTCATCATCCAACGGGCACAAGCTCTATGGCCGCCGTGCTCGTCGCGCCTTGATTGTACCAAGCGTTGTTCTTTACTGCCTCGGCCTGCATCTTCCTGATCTCGCGTTCTGCACGCTGACCGGAGTTGGCGAATAGAACCCGCACGATGTATTGCTGCCCGTGTCCAAGTCGAGCAGGCAATGGGTGGAGAGTGGCTATTTTACTCACTGCGCGCATAGTCGCGCGATCAAGCCTTCGATCGCCAGACGTCTTGTAAAGCTGAACTGAGCTTGGCGCCCCGCTCTCACTACAGCCGAACTTCACCGCGACGATGCCGGTCGGCATGACTTCGGAGCGGCTGTCGACGGGATCTCGCATTTGACGACTAAGGTCTCTGAAAACGCGCTGAGACCAAGCTGCCAACGTTGGTGGGGCCGCGATGGCATCTACGGTGGCTTGCGCGTGGCCGGTGGCTGAGATTGGCGCAAAGACCAGCCCTGCCGCAGAAGCGGCAATCCCAAGATACTTTACCATGACTACCTTCTCCCCAGATTATCTAACTGCTCACATTCTGGTGCGACCGTTGATAACGCAGGATCTTTTATTATCTGTTGAGGCGACTCGACTCCGAAGTCGTCTTCTGCGCAGCAACTTCATACTCGTCTTGTCATGAGATATGGAGTCCTTAACAAGTAAACACCGCAAAAAGTGGAACTATCGGATTGAGTCCGATTTCAGAGAATCTTGGATCTCAATTTGACTGTCACTGCCCTTTTTCACGTCAAAGGCGTAACTTACAGGCATCCGCAGCAAGCTAGTGCCTGACCTTGGCCGCTTCTGTTCGCTGGGTAGAGGTAGGCGCAAGCGAGCGCGGCGGCGGCTTGTTCCTTATTATCGGCACGACGAAATCCTGTGAGATACTGCGCAATGGCTGGACGCTGCGGCGCAAGCCTTACTGGCGAGCGCATCGGTGCTGAATGCATCGCGTGGGTACGCGGAAAGTCAGCTGGCGATTGAGATCCTGCCGCTCTTGGAGCTTGGAGATCGAGGCAGGCGTTAGGAACGTTGTCTGTGACGAACTGCTTTTCGCGGGTTCGATTTGCGACCGGCTATCACGAACGGCACACGCTCGGCATCGGCATACATCCAGAGTACGGAACCTCCCGGGGTGCTTACGTTCGACCACCAAGAAGCCAACTCAGTATAGAGTGGCGTTCACTTTTCATCGGCTGAATGGGCCCATAGGCAAGGCGTCGGCTCGATGGATCAAGTGGTTGGCGTGGCATACTCCAACGCTCTGGCTTGCTAGTCCGAATAGGCGCTGAGGTCATATCAGATCTCCGCAATCAGGTGCCTGAACCGACTCAGGCCCTCTTTGTCATAATGCGCCTGGGCTCGATTGGTTCAAAGTAGGCCGCCGAGCGTGCTGATCTTCTTGACCGTATCGAAAACAAGGTCATTCTGGGGCAATTCAAGGGGATGCGTGCATGAGTGACTCGCGAGTTTGGAGCATCGATCGCGTGGCGGCGGCTGGGCTGCTGAATAGTCTTGGCATCGCTGGTACGCCGGAGGCTATCGAGGCTGCTGCGCGTCACTTTTCTAGTCATCGGTCTTGTGCTCAAGACTGGGCGGCCGAACGTGCCCGGTCGACTGCTATCGATGCGCTAGAAGCTGCGTCGGTGCAGCAATTTACGCGTAGAAGCAGTGATTGGGCCGAAGGCTTCCGTTGCGCCGAGGAAATCCTTATGGTCATGACCGCCAAGGAATTGGTTCCGGTCAACATGGCAGAGCCTCGTAGCACGGGTCAGGTGTTGCGCTCGATGGTCCGCGAGGCGCGGCGAGCGAACTAATCCACGCGAAGGCGCCTTCATCGCTATCCGGCGGCGGCGTTGGCCGATCCAAGCCACACCTACTCAGTCCTATCGTGGGTCGACCACGATCAGGAACGAGCAAGCCCCCCCCCCCCCGCAGAGATCCGCACCATAGTCATCTCAGATCTCGGCCGGCTTCACCCGTGATCCGCTGGGGCTCGTGATGTGGGCCTCTTCATCGGGCGGAGCGGTAGGCGCTTAGCAAAAGCGAGATGGATGTCGGAGTTTAGCAGTCTGTTGCGCGTCACGGAGCATCACACGCACGTTCGTGGAAGGATGGCCGAGGGATCGCGAGCCTTAGCCGAACGCGCGGAATGGCTACCTTTTCTGAGCCGGCGAGGTTAACCGATCCTGCTGAGAGCCGGGTTGACTTACTGCCGCCGGCAGAGCGAGACTGCTCTTGAGAGCGACCCGAGTCGCCGTGGAGAAGAGGGATGCATCACTGGATCAGCGCGGAGTACCGCAGCGATGAACCGTACTCCTCAGATTTGGCTGCACCTCTTGTGGCGGTACCGGCTTTGTTGATTTTCGTCGGTTTGTTCTGGTCCATCGGCCCCCTCTAAGAGGCATGGCAGCTCGGCTGGGTAAGTGTATCGTTCTCGTCACGACGCCCTCCATAAGCTTAATATCATTTGCGGACGTTCGCTGATACGCCGTGAGCGGTCATCGCGGCAGCGAGGGCATTCTTTGCTGCTAGCAGCTGCAGCACAAGCTGGTCGTCTACAGGGCGAAGTGGGACGATGAGCTGCGAGTGCTCGGGCCTGCGCGGTGAGGCGCTGGGATTGACCGGCAACCGCCTGAACTTGTGCTTAGAACAAATTTATAGACCAGAACGAAATGATCAGGACCAGCAATGCTGGCATTGCCAGACAAGCCGCCCTCAAATTGGAAAAGTTGGTATCATCGCAAGCACATCGGGCGTTCAACCAATCTCGCATCCTAACTCTCCACTCAAGGCGATTTACCGCTCTACCGGGCAAAGTGCAGGCTTCTGGCGGGCCTTGTGAAGATCAACGATCCAATCGGCTTGCTGGCCCGTGGAACTGTCGAGGTTGCCGAGCGGCTGTGTGACACTCTTGTTCATCAATAAGCGTTCCGTCACGCACCAAGCCCATCTGCCGGTGAAGAGCTCGACGTGGCGCTGCTGGTCAGGCGCAATGGTGCGGGCACACGGGCGGCGGCGGGGTGAATGTCGCGGCTAGCTGGCGATCTGTCGTGCGCCATCGTGGCGTGCTGGATGGGCGTTGCGGTGGGCATGATTTGGGCGAACGGATCGTTGCTAGCTTCGCGCTCAGCTTCGCGGCATCAAGGCCAAGCACTATCGAGGCATCGCAAACCTTGAAGACCGATGTAAGGTTCGCGCGGCCCAGTACAATCGATCAGTCAGCCGCACCTGTGCCACCTAGGTCGACTTGCCGCCGTGCATGTCTAACTACCTTTCTTCCTCATCGATGTGCAGCAGCTCATTGATGTCGCTGACTTTTCGTTCGCCTTGAAGAATCTCCTCCAAACGACGCCCGACTTCCTGCCGGTAGACTGAGCGGTTTACTCTTTTTGGGCAGTTTAAAGTGATATTGTGCGCGACCATGTCCCTGATCCGGGAGATGGCCGCATCGTCGATCACGCCGGCCGATTACAACTCTTTGCAGAGCTGCACAAAGCCCGCAGCGGTTGCCTGTGCCCTTAAGCCGATATTTATAAGATCAAAGTTCAGCTTCCTGTTGCTGTCTGCAATCGTCATCTTATGCTCTCTCGATCTTGTATGCCGCACGGCTGCGTGCCGGTAAGCGTCCTCTACATTTGCGATTGCACACCGGCCTTCGTCGGCGCTCAACACAACGTGCAAAGATTTACTCCACGACCATCACCATTGTGAGAGCGCGCGTGAGATGCGCAAGCGGCACAGGTACGCTGGTCAATACATCCTCTCACTCCGCACCCGCTGCTGACCCTGCTCCTCAACCCACCGCCGCCCGTTCAGCCTCCATGCGCGTTGTAGGAGCGCCAAAGGCAGCAAGCAGCACCGGTGTGAGGGTGCGAACGCATTAGTGAAGTCCCGCGCCAGCGGCTTCTGCACACAGCCTAGCTTGCGCCACTTCTCGCCCGACCACTGCTCGAGCAGGACTTCGTGCCAGTCGTTCGTACGCACTCCCTAGCCGGCCATATAGACCCAACCGCAGGCCAAGCTGATCACGCGATCTAGTCCGCTCCGCTGATGCCAACCAACATTGGGGACGGACACGGCGCTGATGAGCGTGGGTGCGTGCCTGACGCATTGCCGTCCGCGGCGTCACGGCCGGCGCCTAGTTCAGACAACGACACGGATGGCGAGGGCTTCCCGTGCCTGGGCAAGAGCTGCAAAAAAAAGGAAAGCTTCGCGGGGATGTGCGCATCTCGGTAACCAGACTGCCGACAAGTAGCTCCCGACGGGCATGCCGGCTGACCGATTATCTGAATATTTCGCTAGAGTGCGACGACCGTGTCCCAAGCTCCAGGCCGCCAAAAAGAAAGGGCCGACCCAGAAACCAGCCCTATTCTAAGTTGGGAGAGGATGCCTGAAAAGCGCGCCCCCTTTGCTGACTTACGAGTCATGCTGCAAGTACGAATATGATGAGGAATGCTAGATTTTTGCAACTGGTCGCATGATTGATGCCGTCTTAAGCGCTGAAACAGGCGCCGAGCTCGACGGTCAGCTCGGATCCTCCGGCGCGGCTCAAGTGGGCACGCGATGTTGCCCTTAGGCCGCGCGCTCGAAGCTTTGCGCGATCGCTAGCGCGTCAACAACGGCACCGAGCTTTGCCACGAGGCAGCGCCTGGGCTTTTCAGCCATCGTCTGTTCTTCGTGTAGTTGGTGGCGGCAAGATGAGGGGATGTTTGTTGTACGGTGCGCAGCGCCCTGCCCTCACCCACCGTCACCAACACGGCGGCCTCGGAAGCAGCGTGCGCGCCCGAACCGCTTCGGACAGAGGGGGTGAAACGGGACGCCTGCAACGCCCGTGATGATCTCGCGTCCCAATCAGGTATCTACCCCGCAGAGTGCCCTCATCAGAAACGCCGCGTGCCAAGGGCGATCGAAATTGAAACTTGGGGCCGGCGCTGGCCTCGCTGAAGTCGTTTCTTTGATGGGGCCTGATCCCGTCAAGCTCTCGCAGGACAGTGCGAGCATCGCAGCCGGCGCAGCATTGAACGGGGATCCCGCGCTCGTCAGCAGCAAGAACAGCTTCGGGAGTTGAGCCTGGCGCACCGGCAGCGGCACAGGACCATGTACCCGCCCACTTACCGCCGAGCGCACGTTCGTACTTGATGAGGTGCTGGATCGGGCATGTACGGTAATCGACATCGATCTATTATCTTGCCGCTCCCGTTACCGGCTTTCTCCTTCAATCCTATCCAAATGCCGGTGCTCACCGTTGCTCTGCCATGATTGCCAAATGATCAAACTCGCAATCTTCATCGCTGCTGCCCGGCGACAGAAGAAAGAGGCTCGCGTGTAACTTGGCCTATGAGCAAGACCAAGCTGGACACTGCTACACAGCGCGACATGCTCTCTTTCGTGTGTTCGCGTAAGATCAACTAAACTTCCCCATCAGCCTTCCTGCTGCACCTTGCTCAGCAGCAAGATTACGATTGTACTCCAGCGCCATGCGAGGCGATCTCAAGCGCAACGCGTCCATGATGCCGGCAACGCCTTCTCCGCTGGCGAACAAATCTTGGTTGAGCCCGACGCGCGTCGAATGAGCGCTGATCCCTCGAAGCAGTTGGGTAAGATCATCCGCCGTCAAGTCCGGCAGCGCCCCGCGCGCGAACGCCTCCTGGATCATCTTCCGATAAAGCGGTCCGATCGAACCGGGATGCAATGCGCGCTCGCCCACGTCGCACTCCACCCACGCAGATATGGCCGGCTCGATTATCGTCTTGCGTCTATTCTGCGGCGCGAGCCCCGAGACGCTTTGCGTCGGCAAACTTGTGGCGGCCCCTCGCGCCTTGAAGCGCCGCACTTTGACCCGGCGGAATATGGGTCCACTTTCGATCTGGGCGGCCACAAGCCACGCGCCGATCGCGCGCACCGAGCGCGGTGACAAAAACGCCGTGGCGCCCTCCCCTTCCAGGTCACCTTTGCTGCGCGAGACTCTCAACAGTCGCACCTCGGGGTCGATTGCCTCTACGATGTCCTCGACTGCGACGGCGACCAGCTCCGATGCCCTCAACCCAGTGTCGTAAGCCACGGACAGGAGCGCGCAATTGCGCAAACCCGGGAGGTCCTCGCCACAGCTCTTAAGCAGAGCACGAAGGTTGAGCCCACGAGCCATATCGCGGCTGACGTCGTTCACAGCGCCCTTGAAGCGCAACGGCCGCGCCTGCGCCTGCGCCGTGCCCTGCGAGTGCCGGACCGCCGCTAAGCGATGTTTCACCAAAGAAGCTGTGGTTGGGTCAGGCACGTCGAGCAAACGATGGAGCTTTGCAATTGACGCCTTATAGCGGCCGAGCGACGCGGGCTTGCCGCCCTGCTCGGCCCGCGCATCAAGGTAATCGGCGACGGTCACAGGCGACGCCGGGAGTGCGGTCCGATTATTGTCCCTACACCACTGGTCAAAGGCTTCGAGGTCGCACCTAAGGGCTCGAAGGCTGTGCGGCGAAGCGCCGGCTTGGAAGGCCGCGATTAGCTGCGGATCGAGGGTGATGCGCGTGCCCGCGTTCACCTTGGCGATTGCCCACAAAAGCTCTTCCACCCCGCAGACCTTCGGAACGTCATCACCGCAGGTGGCAAGCGGCCGGCCAGTCGAGTTTATCGTCTCCATGATTTCCGCCCACCTGCACCCGCAAGTGCCCTTCGTCAACTGCTATACGTGATATCTGCAATTATCACATGTGAGGTTCTGGGAACGTGCGTCGCTCTGGACTGCAGTACTGTCCTCAGATCATCATCGAAGCGTTATGCACGTGTTGCATTACTCTTCAACATCAAATGCACGAATAGCCGGGAGTTCTGTTGCCCAAGTTGGGAGCGGGTGCGACAGGGAGTGGTTTCGCGGCTGCGTTGCAAGGACAAGGCGCCGAGCTCGACAGACTTGATATTTTTGTGCGCGCCTGCGGGGTTAAAGTACTCGCCGGTCGTCCTCGGGCGCGTTTCGGCCAGTTCTTCTGCCTTGGTTCCATGATCGGCAAAGCGCCCGGCTCTCCCCGCTCGCTCGAGATCTTGGCGGACGTGCGAAAGCCGGCCTTTTTAATCCTCCGAGGTGCGCCTTGCGAAAACTTCCCCATATGATGAGGCTCACACCCCCCTGCCCTGCCCCCTGCCTGACAGCCTTCAGCGACGGGTCATCAAGCGGTATTTTCAGCAGCTATTGCGAACTGCAAGGCTTGGTCTGGAGCGCTTAGACATGTCGAAGAGCACCGCGTACGAGCTGTCGCCGCTCTTAGGAACGCGGACCGGCCAAGTCCGCTTGGCCGGCTCCAGGCCTTCATCATGCACGGCCCCATTATCAGCCGGCGGGTCGCAGCACGCGCATTCGGTTTGACGCCCTCTGAGCGCGGGCAAACAGGCAGGTCGCGCGGCGGGACTGGGTTTGTTGGCTGAATCAACCGGTCGACGGTCTCAGCGCTCCTCTATCACCATCAACTTCGCACATGCATTCGGGTTTCCACCCTTTACGCCACCCCTACAAGCCTTCCGACGGTCGAGGAGAGCATGGAGCCTTCCATGGCTTGGTTCGACAGGAAGATGGCAGACGTCGCCGCTATGCTCGCCAGCCTGGACCGCAGTGCATCGTGCGATGCGAGTTTCAACAACCCCGATGAGCGATGAGGCCATATATCGATGGCGTCATAGCCCCGCCCTAACGCCGCCTTCAGGTTAGAAGATCTGCGATCGCGTCGATAATTTCAGCCTTTGAGACTTTGGTCTTTAAGACTTTGATGGTCACCCCCCCTCCCCGCGCCTTAGTGTAGCGCAGGATGACCTCGCCGGTCGTGCCGATTACCTCCTTTTCGCCTGCACCTCTAACGGCAGGCTGAACGGTTGCCTTCACGAGTAACTTAGCGATTTCGGGCCCGGTTAACGGCGTTCCGCCTTTTGTCCGCGCTTCAACGATCCGCTCGGCCTCTGCCTCCATTTTTGCGAGAGCTCGAGGATCGCCAGCGAGTGGCTTTATGTCTCTGGCTACCCGAACGGTGATATCGTGCGTGTCGGAGAACGCTGCAACGATACTGTCGGGCAAACGTGCAACATCCAGCAGGCGGCTCAACCAGGATTTCGACAAATTCAGGTGCGTAGCCATCTGCGACTGAGAGCCGTCGTAGAATTCCCGCAAGGCGATAGTGTATTCTTTAGCTCTTTCCCAATCGGAAATGTCCTTGCGAGAGCGGTTTTCGACATCAGAGATCCGGAACGCCTCCTCGTCGGTGACGCTTTGGATGGTAACTAGATAGTCGAATTCTGGATGGTGGTGTTCGCGCAGCCATTTGACGGTCCACCACCTTCGGACGCCGGCGATGATTTCGTAGTCAAATTCGGGATCTCCCTTGATCCGACGAACGATGGCGGGGATGCGCTGCTTCTTCGCTGATAGAAATGAGTCGATCAGATCACGGCAGCTGGCCTCATCAAGGTGATCGAGGTCGCGATTGTGCATGCGCCAGGGACGGCACCTGTCTGGATCAACCCACTCGGTGCGATCCGCCACGGACTTGCCGGTGGCAATCCTCGCCAGCGTCTGACTGCGGCTAGCGATGATACCGTCTGCGGGGGTCGCATGATCCAGGTTGACTTCATCATCCAAGCCATCCGTAAACTGCGACCCAAAGCCCTGATTTCCTTTTGCCATAGCGCTGTCCTTCTAAATTTGCGCCCGATGTGAGTCGTTGCCTTCGGCAAGTTGCCACGTGGCAACGAGCGCTCGACTGCTTCGATCTCCCCGCGAACTTGGTCTGTCCCGCAGGCGCCGCAATTCTCTCCAATATCCAATCAAATCAAGCTGTTGACCAACGTTTGCCACGTGGCAACAATCCTCATATTGCCCCCCCTGCCCGGCTCGCCCAAGTCCGCAAAACGTCCTGTTCAATGTCGCGGCATACTTCGTTCAGATGCCTCATGCACCGGTTGTAGACCTCGTGCGACGTCACCGGCTTCTCGAGCTCGAACACCGTTTTCATACGCGAACTTGCATTGTCGATCTCAGCGCTAGTCACCATGACTGACTGGGTCATCGATCCGCCGAACACTTGCCGCATCATCGAGAGGACCTCGCGGTGCATCGACTTGCTCTCGTCCACGCGACTGCCGACCAGTCGTATGAAGTTGTATGCAGGTCGCCCTCTCCCAGCAAGCTGCTCGAGTTGCTTCATCGTTGTCCGGGTCATGTCGATGAATGAAACAGTGGAGGCGAAATCAACAAGGCTCGGCGGAACCGGGATCACCATAGAGTTAGCGGCTTGCAGCACGGCCATTGAAACCATACCGAGGGCCGGGGGGGGGTCCATGATGACGACGTCATAATCCTCTACCACCGAGTCAATCGCATCGGCGATCAGATCAATGATTTCCATGTTCTGGTTCTTCGCCATGTATCCTGCGATCTCATACTCGAGATTGTAGAGGCGTAGATTGGAGGGAATCAGATCAAGATTGTGGAAGTGTGTGTTACGAATAATCTTTCGGACACCTAGAAGCTCCGGATTGTGAAAATGTCCGTACAGTGTATCTTCTTCCTCCAGATCAACATCGGGTCGATAGCCGAACATCATTGTTGATGACGCTTGGCTGTCACAGTCTATAAAGAGAACCCGATAGCCTCTGATCGCAAAATGCTGCGCCAGATGGAGCGCGATCGTCGACTTGCCAACGCCACCCTTGAAGTTGCAAACGGAGATAATCGCTGGAGTGTCCGTTGGTTCGCGCCATGGCCGCGTCCCGAAGACGCCGCGCATATGATCGAGTTCTTCAAGCGAGTACTGTATACGGTGACCTGATCCAGTTCGGTCACGCGCCGGCAGTCGGCCGTCGCGCTCGGCTTCCCGGACAGCCGATGCAGTTCTGCCAACCAACGCTGCGGCCTTTGAAATAGGGAAGGTGGGGCCCTTCTTCTGTCCTGTTTCCGGATCCACAGCGCTGTCACGAATCCGCTTCAGAATAGTCAAAGCCTTGCGATGCAACACATCGAGACTGCCTTCCATAAGGTCGTCAGATAAAACTGAATTCGCGCCGGCTACCATCATTGTTCCCGTCTTGTGGGTTTGCAATGTCGTCATAGCTATGTTGGCGATTTCGAGCAACAAAGCGGCGTAAAGGTTGCAGATCGACCGATGATCTCCGAGCGGGTCGAGAGGACGATATCGCTGAAAGTTGAGGTAACCCTTGGTACACCGATGATCTCAGTGCTGTTTTCCTTCCACCATCTCGTCGACTTACCGTGGGGTATGATTAGGGGCTGTGGAAAACTGCCGATGATCTCGGTACCGAGCGATGATCGCAGTGCCGCAAAACGATGATCTTGGTGCAGCGCTACCGATGATCTCAGAGCACATACCTATATATATCACATTCCTGTAAATCCGATTCGCGAATCGTTTCGATTTAGTTTGATTTGCCACCGCAAACCGTACGTTGGAGGACAAACGGCACCGTCATCATCGGTCATTTTGCAACTTTTGCGCGTCCAAGCAGGCCCAAACTGCCAAGCAGCTTGATTTTGGCACTCAAAGCTGTTGAGACAACGCCATCGAAACCTCTGGCAGATTCGGGGGGAAGGGCAGGTCATGAGCGTGGATCAGCATAGACCGCTAGGACATCAATACGCACTCGCGTTGCTTGATGGAGGGGAAGCGAACGTCCGCAAGTTTGCTCAAACTGCCGGTAGCCAACTCACGCTTGACGCTTTCCTGAGAGTCCAAGACGAGGAACCAGTTCCGGCGTTCTTGCACTCAGCGCTTTGTGCGATGTCCCTACCAACGAAGCGACCCAAGGACGACACGCTTCCCATTGTCCGCGAGGATGGCAAGTACGCTTTAGCGATAAACCCTCGTCCCGTACTGCAGAACATCGATGGCAGATCGGTCATGCGCAGTTTGGGCGTCCCATACGGCGCCTACCCACGCGTCGCCTTGATTTACCTTCTGTCACAAGCGGTGATGAAGCGATCACGCGACGTTTATCTGGGACGCAACTTCACCGAGTGGATGCGCCGTTTGGGATATCAGACAATATCCTATGGGCCGCGTGGAACTGCCAATCTCATGCGAGAGCAGGTTGATCGGTTGCTTGCTTGTGAATGGCAGATTCGCTGGGATGGGACGGAAGCTGATGATAACGCCTTCGCGGTCAGAGACGTCAAAATATCAAACGAGTATGCTGGCTCACTGGACAAGAATGGGTCATTCGCGCGCGAGATCCGCATGTCCGAAGTATTCTACAGCCATTTAATTGAGCATGCTGTTCCACTTAACGAAATCGCTATTCGCGAGCTGAAAGGCACGCCGACAGCTCTCGATCTCTACACGTATCTTGCGTATCGACTGCCACGTATTGGTTCGGACAAGGGCCAAGTCATTTCCTGGGATCAGCTTGCGAAGCACTTGGGCAACGAGGCCGACACCAAGCGCTTTCGGCAGACTGTACGTGAGACCATGCAGCTCGTGTCAGCGGTTTACCCCAATGCAAATGTGGATCTGTCGGGGCGCAAAGTTGTCCTGCATCCATCGCCTGCGCCCCTCGAACGCAAGCTGGTGGGGCCGCATCTGCGGGCGATCGGTGCGTCAGCGGAAAAGGCACCGAGATCATCGGTCACGGACACACACAGGCCGGACACGCTGGCACCGGCTGAACCGCTGCTGGCCTTCCCGATCGGCTCACTCGAATACGGCGCCCGTGAGACTGCATTCCGACAAATCGGCCTTGCCAAAGGTCATCCTTGGTCAGTCGATAACATGGCAGATGCCTTCCGCCAGGGTTGTCCTGATTTTGAGCGCCGGCGCCCCGAAAAGGAGTGGTTGCGGATATGGGAAGCCTTCGTCACTAAATACGCGGCACGCCGTGCACAACGGTCAAGTGTCTGACCGATGATCTCCGAGCCGTCAGACGTTGCGTTGAGATCAAGAGGCAACATGCCTTTCGCGATGTCATCGCGACAAATTAGCTGATCGAGCCAGGCTCGGCCCTGAGAGTTCAGGGCATGCGGGCCCGTGCGATCGCTGAAGTTAGGGAAGAAGCTCAGGAGAACAGCCAGGAACATGGAGGTGCTTGCGCCTTGACTGAGCTGTCCGACACCATCGGATTGCTTGGGCTGGAAAGGTTCGTATCCCTCCGGTGGGTCTTGCTCTTACCCACAAGTGGCCGCGGGCGTGATTCCGCTCATCGCTCGCCCATTGCCTGCCTGGAATCGTTCATGATCCATTCTCCGGCACCTTCGGGCAGCGAGGTGCGGAGATGGAACAGAGCTGGGTGGAAACGGAAACGGTTCGATCGAATTTGGGCGATGCGCGGCTGAACCGCCGGCTCGGGGCAATGCTTGAAGCGCTTGGAGAGCGGCCTGGGCAGTCGTTGCCCACAGCCTTTCAGGACTGGTCGAATACGAAGGCGGCCTACCGCTTCTTTTCGAACGAGAATGTCAGCGAAGACAAGATCCTTGAGGGTCACTTCGCAGCCTCGGCCTTGCGCATCCAGGCAACTGAGGGTCCTATCCTGATCCTTCAAGATACCACCGAATTCAACTTCAAGCGCGCGGACCCAGACAAGATCGGGTTCACGAATGTCTCGACTGGACGCAAGTTGAAGGATGGCCGGTTTCAAAAGTTCACGATCTGCGGTTTATTGATGCATGCCAGCCTGGCGATCACACCAGAGGGACTGCCATTGGGCCGGACGGCGGCGAAGTTCTGGTCGCGTTCCAAGTTCAAGGGAACGGCGGCGCTCAAGCGCAGGATCAATCCGACCCGAATTCCTATTGATCAGAAAGAGAGTATCCGTTGGCTCGACAATTTGCGCCTGTCCACCAAACTGGCTGGAGCACCGGAGCGATGCGTGCACATCGGCGATCGGGAAAGCGACATCTACGAACTTTATTGTCTGGCGGAGGAGCTCGGAACCAACATCCTAGTGCGCAGCTGCGTCGACCGTCTGGCTCAAGAGGGCAGGACGACCATCGCCCAAGTGATGGAAGGCACATCGCCCAGCGGCACGCATGAAATCCAGTTCCGCGATGGACAAGGCAAGCAACACCGCGCTGTGCTGTCCATCCAGCATGCGACAATGACAGTTCGTCCTCCAATCGGGAAACAAAAGAAGTACAGACATCAAGATCTTCAGATCATTCATGCCGAAGAGATCGATCCGCCAGAAGGTCGCGCACCGATCTATTGGAAGCTCATCACCAATCTGCCGGTCACAAGCCATGCGGATGCCGTGCATAAGCTTGAATGGTATGCCCTGCGGTGGAAGATCGAGACATTCTTCCGAACCCTGAAAACCGAGTGCCGCATCGAGGAACTTCGCCTGACCACCGTCAACCGTCTGGCGAATTGCATCGCATTGTGCTGCGTCGTTGCTTGGCGAGTGTCATGGCTGACGATACTGGCTCGTGAGGCACCCAAGGCCACGCCTGCTGCCGTTTTCACCGAAGCGGAACGCAATCTGCTGGACAGCTCGACGCCAAAGTCGAACCACGCGCCCTGCCGCGATCTGGCCTTCTATGTCAGAGCCGTCGCAAAGCTTGGCGGCTATCTTGACCGTGCATCCGATCCCCCACCCGGAACCACCGTGATATGGAGAGGCATGTCGCGCCTCGCCGATCTCGTCGAGGGCCCCCGCATCTCACGCCCCCATTAGGCACTTTTGGGAAAGAGCAAGCCGGTGAGTGCCGCCTTGGCTGAGCGGCGTGATTGCAGAGGACGTCCTATAGGACGCGCTTAAGGGCGTGCTTTAGGACGTCGCATGACGCAGATGACGATAATGGCGGGGCCGGAGAGGCGTCGTCGCTGGAGCGCTGATGAGCGCCTCCGGATTTTAGCAGAGGCCTTCGGGCCTGTTGGGAGCGTCGCGCAGGTGTCGCGGCGGTACGATGTTTCTCGCGGGTTGATCTACCACTGGCGACAAGAGGCGCGGCGGCTATCGAGCCAAGGCTTCGTGCCGGCGGTCGTGACAGAGGAGGTGGTGGCTGGGTCTGCTGCACCCGAGTCTGATCGGCCGGAAACGGCAGCGATCGTCGTCAATCTATCGGACGGCCGTTGTGTTCGCATCTCGTCGACAGCGTCACCAGCGCTGATCACCGCAGTCCTCAAGGCTCTGCGGTGATCCCGTCGCGTGCAAGAGTATGGATTGCAATGGGCCACACCGACATGCGCAGGGGCATGCCCGGATTGGCGCTGCTGGTGCAGCAATGCCTGGGGGCGCGACCACATGGCGGAGATCTGTTCGTGTTCCGCGGCCGGAGCGGCTCGCTGGTCAAGATGATCTGGCACGATGGATCGGCATGTCGCTCTACGCCAAGCGCCTGGAGCGTGGGCGCTTCGTGTGGCCTTCTGCCAAGGATGGCGTCGTAGCGTTGACCAGCTCTCAGCTGGCCTGTCTGCTGGACGGGATCGACTGGCGTAACCCACAGCACACCTGGCGGCCGACAAGCGCCGGCTAGGCGCGCACAATGTTAGCGCACAGGCGCACTTCGCGCTTCAAATCCTCGGTATTCTGTGATTCCTTGTGGTCATGCAAGCCGCCGGCTCACCCCCTGCAGATCAGGTCGAGGCTCTCCGGGCTGAGCTGGCCGGAGCAAAGGCAGAGGCCGCGAGGGTCAAGGCGATCAACGCCGATCTTGAGGCCCGCAATGCGCTCCTCGAGCTGCAAAACGAAAAGATGCGGCGTGCCCTGTATGGCCAACGGTCCGAGCGAGCACGCCAGCTGATCGATCAGTTGGAGCTAGGCTTCGAGGAGCTGGAGGCATCGGCCAGCGAGGACGAGGCGCTTGCGAGCCTCGCCGCTGTCGGCACGCGTGTCGCTCCGTTCACGCGCAAACGACCAGCGCGCAAACCCTTGCCTGAGCATCTCCCACGCGAGCGCATCGTTATTCCGGCGCCGTGCTCGTGCCCGGCATGCGGTAGTGACCGGCTCTCGAAACTAGGCGAGGACGTCACTGAGACGCTGGAGGTGATCCCGCGCCAGTGGAAGGTCGTTCAGACCGTCAGGGAGAGATTCTCCTGCCGGGAGTGCGAGAGGATCACACAGCCGCCCGCGCCCTTCCATGTGACGCCGCGTGGACTGTTCGGCCCCAGCTTCCTGGCGATGGTCCTGTTCGAGAAATTCGGCGCGCACCAGCCCCTCAACCGTCAGCGGGATAGATATGCTCGCGAGGGTGTCGAGCTCAGCCTGACGACGCTGGCCGACCAGGTCGGTGCGTGCACCGCGGCACTGATGCCGCTCTACCGCCTGATCGAGGCGCATACCCTGGCAGGTGAGCGGCTTCACGGCGACGATACGACCATTCCGGTGCTGGCAGGTGGCAAGACAGACACGGCTCGATTGTGGACCTACGTGCGCGACGATCGGCCATTCGGTGGCAGAGCACCGCCGGCAGCGATCTACCACTACTCCCGCGATCGGCGTGGCGAGCATCCGCTCGCTCACTTGCAGGGCTGGTCCGGCATCCTCCAGGCAGATGCCTACGCCGGCTATAACGGACTGTTCCGGCAGGATCGCCAGCCTCAGCCATCGAAGCGGGCCTTGTGCTGGGCGCACGCACGGCGCCACTTCTTCGAGTTGGCCGATGCCGAAGCTCAAGAAGCGCCGCAAGGGCTCGCCGGTGATTCCACCACTCGCTGTCGAGGCCGTGCGGCGCATCGATGCCGTGTTCGCATTCGAGCGCACCATCACCGGCCAGAGCGCTGAGCAGCGGCAGATCGCCCGCGAGCAGCATGTCACGCCTTTGCTCGACGATCTGCGCTCTTGGATGATCGAGCAGCGCTCGAGCCTTTCACGCTCGTCCGCGGTCGCCAAAGCTATGGACTACATGCTCAAGGACTGGGCCGCGTTCGCCGCTTTCCTCGACGATGGCCGGATCTGCCTGACCAACAATTGCGCCGAGCGCGCGATGCGCGGCATCGCCATCGGGCGCAAAGCTTGGCTCTTTGCCGGTTCCGACCGTGGCGGTCAGCGTGCTGCCTTCATGTTCAGCCTCGTTAACACTGCCAAGCTCAACGACGTAGATCCGCAAGCTTGGCTCGCCGACGTGCTCACCCGCATCGCCGACATCCCGCAGCAGCGCTTAGACGAGCTGCTGCCCTGGAACTGGCAGGCTCCTACCATCCAGCTGCCGGTCGCCGCGTAATCCTGCCTTAGCGCGTTCGGCTAGCACCTATCGCATGCCCGCCGCGGTACTCGCCGGATGCTTACAAAGGTTCTAGAGCGGTTTCCACACGAACTGAATCGCTGGGGATCCCCTTGCCCGTGCTGATGTGATTCACGCTTTCTGCTGGTTGGAGGAGGCCAGCATGGATGGCGCGTACGCTTTCACAGGACCTTCGGGAT
>NZ_LR732494.1 GCF_902506425.1 Novosphingobium sp. 9U
AAGCACCGCATGGGGCTCGTCGTGCGCACCATCGGCATGGCCCGAGCACGGATCAGGATCGGCAAGGCCAACTTGGCCTATAACATTCAGCGCCTCGCCTGCCTCGAGGGGCGAATCGCACCCGCATAATGCCCATGTCGCGCTGAGCGGCCCATCAGATCCACACCACGAAGCAAGAGCCTACCCGTGATCCCGTACCAACACTGGTATGATCACTCCTGGGCCGCTCTCACGTCAAATCCACCATTTTTCGAACCGCCCAGTTTAAGGCTCCGCCGCTTACTCCTTTATGGCACACCTTAGCAGCAACTGCTCTGATCTCACGCGCAGAAATGGGCAGTTAACCCTTTTTCGAAAGTCCGCGCCGCTTAGCGGGGCCAGCAGAATCAAGATGTATCAATATGGCACGGAGCGCCTAACCCTCATAGCACGCTGGAACTCCGCTGCCGTTCGATGGTTATGCAGCCGTTAACAACTGCAGACTTTGATCTTCGTTTTCACGAGGCTAGTTAACCTCTAGGAACGATATTCATCAATCAAGCGCACCAACCTTTTAAAATACGCGGTTGACGGCGGCTTAATAATTGTGCATGGAATGTTAACGGAAGCTTTGACGTCTAAGCTTTTGAATAGGGGTAACTGATATGGCTTTTCGTGATAATAGTGTTGTAATCACCAGCGCTCATGTAATCAATGTCGAAGCTAACGGCGAAGATGGCGATGTCTATTCCGGCACTGACGCTGCAGATGCTTTTGTGATTGCTGATGGAGCCGTCGGTGATGACCTTCTTCAGTTCTTCGATAGCAACGACTCAATCATCACCCATAAAGCGATTTTTGATGGGAATAATGATGGGTACATCGCCTTTGGACCGGGTGCCCAGCTTGACGTAGACCGGTTTGGTTCGGGTGACTCTCGGAAAGGTGATGACAACCTTTCCGTTCTCGGCACGGGTAATGAGCGCGTGACGGAAATTCGGTACCTTGGTTTCAAGCCGGACGAAGTCGGCACGAAGAACTATGTTTACGCAGACTCTAATACCCGTGACGCACTGCTCGGCCGGTTTGACAAGGGTTTCCAGGACGATGTCACTACCGGTGCGGACTCATCGATCACCCAGAACCTGAAGATCGACAATGATGTGTCTTCCAACACATTCAACTTCGGCACCAACTCGGTTGCGCTTCTGACCGACAATGCACTCGGGGTAAATTTTGGTAGCGATACGATCGACGGCTTTGGCGACGATGACCTGCTGGTCTTTACCAGCTTGATCCACAACCGGAACGATACGGGAACCGGTGATAGCGCGAATACCGTCACGTTTGGCAAGAACTTAGTTCTTGACCTGTCGGGCGCTGAAGGCCCCCTGAATAGCGATCCGACCACTGGTCCTGGTGGTCAGTTTGACCTGAACGCGCCCAACCAAGTGTCGATCCACTATCTGGGCGAGAAGCTCATCGGCGACACGACCTACTACTACTACGGTACAGCTAACGCTGCCACACCGGATGGCGTCACTTACGCCTAACCCACCGCTTTTCGAAAAGCCCGCTCTCTATTCTTGGAGGGCGGGCTTTTGCGTAGGTATGGCGCGGCAGCAGAGAGTCATCGTTAGCTGACAGCTGCCGGGAACCAACATAAGCTCAGCGGCCGGATGTGGGATCAGCGCGATAGTGGCGCGAACCGCCAAGTTCAAACGGCAAAAGGCCGGCGTCCCCTTGGGTGAACGCCGGCCTTGCTGCGTGGATATCGATTAGAACGCCAGATCGGCAAGTCCGACCGATGATCCT
>NZ_LR732495.1 GCF_902506425.1 Novosphingobium sp. 9U
GGCGCGCGTTAGTCCTAGGTTGACCTACATATCGGCTTTACACGGTTGATTGGACGCCTAGCATTTCAGCTGGCTCTCACAAACGAGCCGCCGCTCACCCGCAGCGGAAAACTCCATTGCGCGGCCGGATCGCACGTATCCCGCAAGAACCTCGACCAGCGGCGCAGTTTTTCCCTGAGCCTCTGCAACCTGCGCGCGCGACGATCTGTGTCGCTCGGAGGAGGGCGTGCCAAAGTCTAGTGGGTGGCCTGGACAGGCGAGTGCCAGCGGTCTTGGCTACATGGGGGTTCGTCGCGGTGAGCGCCGAGCAGCGCCCGTCCAGGTTCAGGTACAACGAAGAAGGTGGAGCAGCGTTCCCGCACTTTGAAGTTTTTGTGACAGCTGCTGTCGCGGTTTTATAGGCTGCGGCAGCATGCTGGGAATTTCGCCTGCTCAAGTGTGGGCAGCTCCTGGAGCGCTAGGACTTGCGAAGGCATCCGCCCCAACAAACATAAGCTGCGGCCTGGTGCTGACCTCCAGCCGGTAACGATAGAAAACGGCGGACGTATGAGCAACAGTGACCTGCGAGCGGCATCGGATATGCCGCTCATTGACGACAACGAGAGCGGGATTGAGCAGTTCATTGCTCGCGCCAAGCGCCGTGGTTTCATCACGATAGAAGATGTGGAGGCGGCGCTTCCAGCGGACGAGGTCTCAACAGACCAGATCGAACAGATCATGGGCGCCCTCTCGGAAATGGGCGTCAAGATCGTCGAGAATGAAGAGGGTGAGAGTGCTGACGCTGAAGCCCAAGCTGACGCGGATCCCGAAAACGACGACGCGGAAGGTGACGGTAGGACCGGGCAAAGAACTCCGAGCAACGGGGCTGCCGACAATCTGGGCCGTACCGACGACCCTGTACGCATGTACCTTCGTGAAATGGGCGCGGTTGAAATGCTCAGCCGCGAGGGCGAGGCCGCTGTTGCCAAGCGGATCGAAGCCGGCAGGGACATGATGATCCTCGGGCTATGTGAAAGCCCGATGACGTTTCACGCGATCATCCAGTGGTCCGAGGCGCTTAATAGCGGCGAGATGCAGCTGCGCGAGATCCTTGATCTAGATGCGATGTACGCCACAGAGCCGACGAGCGAGTCGATGTCCGCCGAGGGTGAAGCGCAGATCACCGAGGCGACTACCGGACCCGCCTACAAGGAAGATGAGAAGGAGGACATCGAGCCGGAGCGCTCGGGAGGCGACGATGAGGGAGACGCTGAAGGCGGTGCCAAGAAGGCAGGGGAAGAGGAGGAAGATAACACCCTCAACCTTGCTCAGCTCGAAGCCGCGCTCAAGGACGATGCTCTCGCAAAGTTCGCTGAGATTACCGAGGTGTTCCGCACGTTCGAGAAGCTTCAACGCGAGCGTCTCGACGCGCTGGCGCTCGGCATCGACTGCCCGGCAGCCAAGGAGCAGCAGTACCATGAGCTGCGTGAGGAGCTGACCGCGCTGGTCGAGTCGGTAAGGTTCCACGCAACCAAGATCGAGTACCTGATTGACAATCTCTACGCGTTCAACCGGCGCTTGACC
>NZ_LR732496.1 GCF_902506425.1 Novosphingobium sp. 9U
GGCCGGATAACAGCGTCACTCAGATCTCTAGCCTCGACCAAATGAAGCTGGGTGGCACCGGGAGCAAGGCACTGCTCTCGGTGACCTACGAGCGCGACGTGCCCGGCCTATCGCAGAACCTGTTCGTAAAATTCTCACGTAATTTCCACGACAAAGTCCGTGATAACGGACGATATTACATGCCGCCGGAGGTGCGGCTTGCAAACCTGTCGCGCGATCCGGGGTTTCCCGTCGCCGTGCCCAAGTGCTTCTACGCCGACATCGAGCAGGAGACACTTACCGGCATCATCATCACCGAGTGCATCCCCTACGGACAAGGCATGATCGAGCCGCACTACCCGAAATGCTTGGATCAGATGCTGCCTGCCCCCTTCGAGCATTACGCCGCGCTTGTCTCGAGCCTAGCACGATTGTCAGGCACGCATAAATCTGGCCGGCTCGGGGAGGTCGTTGAGCGCTGCTTCCCGCTAACTCACGACCAGTTGATCGCGAGCCGCGCACGTTTTGAGGCGCCACTACTCGCCAAAAGGATCGGCCGGTTGGTTGAGTTTATCCTGCAATACCCGCACCTGTTCCCGTCACACATAGCCAACCGTGCCTTCCTCGACCGTTTCTACGCCGATGCATTGTTGGTCGTCGACCGGCAGGAGGAAATTTGGCGCTTCCTGTATTCGCAGCCCGACTTGATCGCGCTCTGCCACATGAACGCAAACATCGATAACGCGTGGTTCTGGCGTGAGCCGACGGGCACGCTTAAAGCAGGGCTGATCGACTGGGGCGGCGTTGGTCAGATGTCGGTGGCGTCGTCCTTCTGGGGCTGCATAGGTGCTGCTGAGCCCGAGATCCACGATCGGCACCTGGATGACCTGCTCGGCCTCTTCGTCGAAGAGTATTCCCGCGCGGGCGGCCCAGCCCTCGACCGACGCGAGATCGCTCAGCATCTGGAGTTATTCGTGATGATGTCAGCGCTGCACATGACAACGGCTCCGCCAGCCATCCTGCGCGAGGTGCCCGATCCAGGAGCTGCCGCTGACCGCTACGATCCGATCTTCACCGAAAAGGAGACTGCCCGCGTCCAGCTCAAAATCACCGTCTCGCT